>JAGWAA010000030.1 GCA_018302165.1 Candidatus Woesearchaeota archaeon | reverse complement strand
ATGTGTACTCGTCTCATTTTTCTTGAATTTTGGATAAGTATTGGGTTCCATAAAAACTTTATTATCAGTAACTGCAATACCTTTTTCTTGTTTTAGGATATTTTGAGAATTCATTTTTGCTTTACCTACTGCAACTAATTCATTTTTTAATGTGAATAATGCAATGGTATCATTTACATCAATATCACTATCTAATTTTACAATTCCTGGAACTGATAAGAAAGCTCCGTGGCAGATAGTATCAACAGCATTATCACTTAAATAAATCTTTTTCAAATGTGAAACTGCTTGTTCATAAGGTTGAATTATTTTTTTTAGGTGTGATTCATCACCTTCTTTATAATATTCATAGGCATCTTTTAGATCATGAAGAGTAACCCAATCATCTGAAGAAAAATTACAGACTCTTGTTCTAACTAATTCCTGCATGTGTGCTTTTGTGTTTAATGATTTTCCAAAATCGTCGCAGTTACTAGTAACTATACCATTTTCAATAGTAAAATTATGTTCTTTATCAACAGTTATATCATAAACAGGACCTTTATATTTTATTTTTTTAATAGACCTAATCTTATCTAAAGTAAATTCATCTTGATTTTTAGGGATATTTGGTTTTAGAGAACAGAATTTATTAAAGAAGGATCTTCTCATGGGTATAGATTTAGATTTAATACGACAAAAATTCCCTCCTAATTTTGTAATGGATTTAAATTCATTTAAATATTTGTTCTGATTTAATAAACAATATAAATAATCTTTAGAATTAGATCCAGAATTATTAAAATATTTTTTTAATCTGGATATAAATAATTTCTTTTTAGGATGATTTGAACCAATCAAATTACAAAAGAGTAATTTTGAAGCGGGATCAGTTACAAAAAGAGTATAATAAAAGTTATTTTTTGAATGAAAACTAGAATATGCTAAACTTCTTTTTGTTATTTTATTATTTATTCCTAACTTTAATAACATCTGATGTATTCTTTTAATATTAATGTAATCAACAGAAAAGTATCGTATCTCACAAAGAATTGTACCATTTTCATGTTCTTTTATGAATACATTTCCATCTCCATCAAAATAACCTTTTAAAAATGAAGCAATTAATTTTGAATCTAATTCAAGTATTGGTAATAAATCGCTTTTATTTGATGGACTAATAACACCTAAGCTAGAACAAATTGTTGCAAAAAGGCTATTACTGGTTTGTATTTCCCAAATAGAGTTGGATTTGAATTTTTTGGTTATATGTGTTGTTGGAAAGAGTTTTAAATAAATTTTATAAAATAAATCAATTAATTCAGTTTCAAGATTATAAAACCTTATGCGAGTATACCTAATAGTCTTTTTTTCTTTGGTATTATTTCCATCTGAAGCTATTAATCCTATTAAATACATTAAATCCGGATTTAATTTTGGAGAAATACTGATTATATTACCTTTTTCAGTTTTAAAACAACTGATTTTAGGTTTATATCTATCCCAAATATTAGCTAATTTAAGATGTTTAATCCTTATATCCACTTTTGAGCTTTTACAGAAGGGTTTTCTATCTACATGTTCTTTTCTATTCATTTCTCTAATACTACCATATTTTTTTATTAAAGCATTTCTGCATAATAATTTTAATTTATTATCATGAATCAAATAATTATCATCTAATAGTTCAGAGATAAATTTTATTTTTGAGATGAAAGGCAGAGTAATAGCTCTAATTAAATATTCTCCTTCCATTAATTGTGATGCCTCCTTCATTATATTTTCTTTTGTATTAGAAATAAGAAATTTATGTTCTGGTGTTGACAAAATTTTAATTCCTGAACAAGTATTAATCTCAACTAACTCTCCTGAAAAATTAAACTTTTGAAAATCAATAATTTTTTCTGGAATTAATTTGCCATTAGAAAAGGAAAATACTTCTAAATTTTCTTTAGAATTATAAACTTCCTCTATTGTTTTTATTCCTTTATTAGTAAATAATTCTATTTCTGGAGGAAAACATAATCTTCTAATGTATGTTCCTGCTTCACAACCAACTCTAAAAAGTACATCTTGATCTTCAATTTCTAAAATTTCAATGTAATAAATTTCTCTGGTTCTTACTTGCCTTTTTACTGCACTTTTTAATGGGGGCAATTGTTGAATTTTTCCAACAATATCATTGAATTTATTTCTAATTAATTTTTCATCAACTTTTGTATGAATATGCATTAAACAGATATACTCCTTTCCACCTTTCAAAAGAAATTCTGCAGCCCTTGTTGCCTTGCCTAATGTAACTACTAATAGACCTGTAACGTTAGGATCTAATGAACCAGAATGACCAGCTTTATTTATGTCTAATATATTTTTAATATAATCTGAAACTTGATGTGAAGTTGGACCCTGAGGTTTGTTAATTAAAATTAGACCTGAATCAAATAATTCTTTAATGGTTCTTTCTTGAGGTAATTTGCCATAGTTTGAATTAGTAATTCCTTTTATTCTTTCTAAGGATTCATATTTTCTTTCTTCAAATGGGAATTTCATAGTTTTCATGGTTTTATACTCTCTTTTAAGCATTTTGTTTAGTAATTACTGTTGAAATCTTACTAATTATTTGAAATTTTTTTCTTAATGAGTCTATTATTTCATAAAAATAATTAATATTCTGAGCATCAATTGTTAGTTCTAAGTCATATTTTCCAATTTGTCTAACTAAATAATTTATCCCAGAAGCGTGTTGACAATAATTTATTAATAATTTTATTTCTTCCTCAGTATATTTTGAAAGAGTCATAAATGCAAAACAAGGCTGATAATCGAGTTTTGAAGTATTAATTGATGTTTTAAACCCAGAGATTATATTTTCTTTTTGTAAATATTTTATTTTTTTGGAGACTATTTGTGGGCTGAGATTTAATTTTTTGGATAAAGAAAGAATGGATTCTCTAGAATTTTTCTTTAATAAATTGATTAGATTTTCTTCTTCTTTTTTTAGGATTACTTTTTCTTGTTTATAATCAAAAGTATAAAAAGTTTTATTTTGTTTTTTTTCTGTAAATGATTTGCCTATTTCAAATGCGAATAAAACTATAGAAATTTCTTTTTCTAAAATATTATCTGATATTTCATTAAGAAAAGAATACATTTCTTTCTTTCCATTAGAATCTTTAATTTTGAAACTTAATAAAAGATCATACTCTCCTTCACAAAATTTATACCAAGTACATGAAGGATATTTTGTTATAGATGATTTTATTCTTAAAATAACTTCAGGGTTCATTTTTATAAGTTTTATATGCACAGGATATAATGAATAACCTACCTTAGAATAGTTAATTTTTGTATTAAACCTTTGAATAATCTTGGAATCCTCTAAACGTTTTATTATTTTGATTACTCCCTCTGTTGAGAGATTTGTTTGTTTTGCAATCTTTGTTGCAGGAGTTCTAGCATCTTGTTCTAATAATGTTAATACTTTTTTTTCAGAGGATGTTAGGACCATATTTAAGCTAAAAGTAGAGATTATTTAAATATCTTTCTATTAAATGTAGTTTTATCTACTTTTTAGAGGAATAAGTTAAAATATATGAATAAAGCCTTAATTAATAAAATGAAACAAAAACTGATTGAAATAGCAAAAAAAACTTTGTCAAAAGAAGATCCGGCACATGATATTAACCATGCTTTGAGAGTTTTGAAGAATGCAGAAGAGATTGCTTTGATAGAGGGTGGAGATTTAGAAGTAATTGTACCTGCAGCTTTATTGCATGATGCGGTTGTATATCCAAAACATTCTGAAAAATCAAAAGATTCAGCCAAGGATAGTGCAATTGTTGCAAGAAAGATTTTAGAAGATTTGAATTATGATGAAAAGATTATATTAAGAGTAGAAGAAGCAATTATAGAGCATTCATTTAGTAATGGAATTAAACCAAATAAAATTGAATCAAAAATTCTTCAGGATGCAGATAAATTAGAGATTACTGGGGTTATAGGAATTATGAGAACTTTTTGTTATACTGGGATTATGAAGAGAGAATTTTATAATAATGATGATCCTTTTTGTGAAAGTAGAGAACCAAATAGTTTAGCATATGCATTAGATTTGTTTTTTAATAGATTGTTAATTGCTAAAGATAGAATGAATACTGAAACAGCAAGAATAATTGCTGAAGAAAGAACAAAAGTTTTACAAGAATTTTTAGAACATGCAAAGAAAGAAATTAATTCATAAATCTTTTTTTCTTTTTGTACTTGTAATTTTTTTCATTAAGAATTTTCTAATTTTATCTGCTTCATTTAATTCAACAGCAGGAATATTTCCTTCTGCCCTTACATTGCCAGAAGAACCAGCAGTCTGAACTAAGATTGTTGAAAATCCCAACATTCTTGCTATTACTCCTCTATGAAGTTCTATATTTTGTATCCGACCATAGGGAATATGACTATATTTTTTCCAGATAATTCCCCTTTCTAGTTTTAGCTCAGATGCTGTAAATTCATAAAACCAATTATTATAAAACATCCTTGAATATATTTCACTAGCTATAATAACCAAGATTAAATAGCCTAATAATGAAAATAAAATTATTCTTAGAATTGAATCCCAAGTGAGACTAACAAAACTCAGTAATAAACCTATAAGAGGAGAAATAATCCATAAAGCAATAATTATTCCCAAAAGGCCAAATAATAAAAAACTTCTAACACGAAATTTCCATTTTGCTCCAGGATGTAATTTATTCATTATTAAGATTAAATACATAATGAATTTAAAAAACTTTGTAAAAGTTTAGATAATTAAAAAAATTATTGTTTCTTTCTATTTTGTTTATTAGTTTCAGAAATAATTGTTTTCTCGTGGTGTTTAGCACCTTCATCTTGGGCTTTAATTTTTTCTGCAGAAACTTGAGCGTGTTTTTCAGTTTTAGTTGTTTCTTCTCTCAATATTTTTTCTTGTTCTTTTTTCTCTTCAGTTTTTTGGCCAGTTGTTTTTGAAGCTAATTCTTCAATCTTTCCAGCTAAGCCTTCTTTTTTAACAACTTTTTCTTTTTTCAAAACTTCTTTTTTCACACCAACTAATTCAGCATAAATATAATCGCCTTCTTTGTCTTTGATTAATTCAGCAGAAACTTCAACCTTATGAGGTGGATGTCTATAGCCTTGTTCGAAAATTTTCATATTCAAATGTCTACCTAATTTAATATTCTTAACTTTCATATGTTTGACTAAAAATTGTTTAGTAGCTGTAACAGCTTTTTTAGTTCTCTTATAAATAGGGACCTTTAGCCATTCCTTTCTCAGTGGGATTATGTAAGTTCGTTCCATGTTTAAGCTTTAGTTTTTATTCTTCTCCAATTTCTTTTTATTGTAGTTAATCTTCCTGGATGGATTCTTCTGCCTTTTCCAAATGTTCTAGGAATTGCCCAGAATGGTGCCCATCGTGTTTGGCGTAGTCGCTTAGCTAAACGTAATTTCTTTGCCAAATGTTGATATCTTGTCATTTTTTTATCCTGATTTCTTTTTTTTCGGTCATTCTTGATAACAAGGATTTGTATTGTTCATCAGTTATTTTTTCTTTGATTTTTCCTTGTTGAATCAATTGTGTTAATATTACTAATGATTGAATGGCTTTTTCTTGGTGGACAGACTTTAAAGTTCCGTAACGATTAATCGCTTCTGGAGTCATATATTGTTTGACTAATAACTCAAGCTGATCAACCTGCTGTTGGACTTGAGACTGCTGTTCAAATTGTTTTTGGTACAATTCATTCTGCAGCTCTTGAAGTCTCTGTTTTTTTAGCTCCTCCAGATCCATTTTTTCTCACAATATTATCTAGGAAGGATTGACCTTTTGGTGTAACAATCTTACCTTTCCTAGTACCTTTTTCTGTACTTCTTACGAAGCCATCAGCCTCTAATTGTTGTAATATAACTCTGATTATTTTTCCTGAACCTTTTTTGAATCTTTCAGGTTTTACTCCTCTATTTTTCTTTTTACCATAAAATGTTCTTAATTTTTCAACTCCAATTGGACCCATAAGATAAATTTTTCTTAGAATAGAAGCAGCTCTCATTTGCCACCAATCTTTTTCTGTTGGAACTCTTTCGTGTGCTGGACTAGTTTTAACAACTTGTGCCCATTCCGGAATTTGAACCTTACTAGACTTTTTAAGTTCATTTCCAGCTTTTTTAATCAAATCTGAAGCATTTATATCGTGAATTGTTGCCATTTTTGTATTTTGTTTGAATTCAGTGTTTTAGTGTGAATTCTTAGAGTGTGGAATTTTTCGGGATTTATATAGATTTCTGTTGATCTCCAAATGAATGGGGTTTGGAAAGATTTATAAACATGTGGAAGTATATATTTCCAAATGGAAAAAAAATTAATAATCTTAAAACCATTCTTTGAAGATCCAAATAGGAAGTTTAGCATTAGAGAACTTTCTAGAATTTTAAAAATTAATCATACAACAGTTAGACAATACTTAAATAAAATGGTCAAAGAAGGATTCTTATCTTCAAAAAAAGAAGGAGTCTATTTTTTTTATCAATTTGTTTTGTCAAAAAAAGGATTAAATTTAAAGTTATATTATAATTTAGAAAAAATTAGAACTTCTAATCTTATTGAAGACCTTGAGAAAGCATACGATTTTCCAGTCATTGTTTTATTTGGAAGTTATGCTTTTAGTAGAGATGATAACAATAGCGATATAGATATTTGTTTAATCTCAAATATTGATAAAGAATTCCAATTTGAAAGATATGAAAAAAATCTAAATAGAAATGTAAGCTTGCATAAATTTAGCAAAAGTTCATGGAATAAAACAAAAATATCTAATCCAAATTTAATTAATAATATATCTAATGGAATTGTACTATCTGGAGAATTGGAGATTTTATGAATTTTGAAAATAGTTTAGCCAATGGAAAAGCAAAAAAAATTGTGCCAAATAAGATTAGAGCTCTAAGTATCTTTAAATCGTCAATCCAAGCTATTGAAACCGCAAAAACAATCCAGTTTAATCAAATTACTCTAAAATCAATCTTTAGAGAACTTTATGAAGGATTAAGAGAATATTGTGAGGCAATAGGATACTTAAAAGGATATAAATTTATGGATCATTACAGAAAATTAAGAAACGGAATAAATTACTATGGTGAAGATGTTGACATTGAAACTGTAAAGGAAGCAATAATTGAAATTCCTCAATTAATTCAAAAAATGGAAAAATATTCAAAAAGTTCTAGTGAAAATTAATAGAAGATATTAAAAAGGGATAAAAATTTTAGTTATAAATGGAAATCAATGAAGATTGTGTGAATTCTTAGAGTGTGGAATTTTTCGGGATCTATATAGATTTCTATTGATAGAGGTTCTAATACCTAAAGAAATTAATTTAGCCTTTAAAATAAGTGTGCTTTTATAATTTATAGTCTCTAGCCCTAATTCTTTTGCAGGAACAAGATTCTCTTTTAGATCATCAATAAAAATACATTCATGAGGATTTACTTTCAATAAAGTAATAACCTTTTTGTAAATAAACTTATTTGGTTTTGCATCATTTGTATTATAAGAGGTTACTATAACATCAAAAACAGAATTTAAATTGTGATTTTTAATTTCTTCTTCAAACCAATCTTCAATATGATTTGTAAGCAAAGCCAATTTATATCCATTCTTTTTGAGGTTTTGGATTAATCGAAAAACATCATTACGAAATTTGAAATAATTCATAATATCCTTTTTTACTTTTTTTGGTTCCAAGTCTAAGAACTTTGCAATATCAACCCAGAAGATTTTTGAATCAATTTTGTTAACCTTAGCTTTGTTCCATAAATCTTTGATTAAAATTCTAAGTTCTTCAGGATTTTTCTTAAATTTTATAGCATAGTAATTAACAAAAGGGCTAAATGAA
>JAGWAA010000029.1 GCA_018302165.1 Candidatus Woesearchaeota archaeon | reverse complement strand
TCAATAGCATTCTGAACTTTCTTGTTGTATTCTTTATCCGAAGAAGAGAAATTTAGTAATGAAGATGCAAAATTACAAGAGCGTTCATATAAAGAGTTTTCTAACCTTAGAGCCTCTTTTCTAAAAGTATCATAATCTTTTGTGAAAGCACCAGAAGAAGGTCTGTCCATTGCGGATTGGAATTGGTTGCCTAACTTTGCACCATACCTATCCATAATCTTCTGAAATGCAGGATCTATCTTCACCATCTTTTATTGTCTTATATTAGAAAAGAAGTTTAAATAGTTTTGGAGTTTAATGATTTTATTTCTTTTAATAATTGAGGAATTTTTCCATCACTATCGTAATGGCCTTTACCTTTTTCAATAATAACTTTAGCGTTTAGAAATATTTGATGTATTATACAACATTTAGACTTTAACTAAACAATAAAGATGTATTATACAACCAAAAGATTTAAATATTAATGTAGAGTTATACATTACAACATGGATGAAAGAGAAGAAATACTTAAAGAAAATTTTTATGAATATTATAATATAGGTCTTGAATCTTATAACAAAGAAAAATACAATACTGCCACAACATTATTTTTTAAAGCTATTGCTGCATTATGTGATTTATTTATTTTAAGAAAAGAAGGACAAGTGCCATCATCACACACCAATAGGTTTTGAATACTAGAAGATAAATATCCTATCATTTACAAAATTGCAGATAGAGATTTTCCTTTTTACCAAGATAGTTATACACAAAAAATGAACAAAGAAACTGCAAAATTATTGAAAGAAGATGCTGAACAAATTAAAAAAATACTTGGAATCTGAAAAAAAAGACAAAAATATATTTGATATAATCATTTATGGATCTTTTGCTAAAGGAAAAGAAAATCCAAATGATATAGATATATTAGTAGTCTTTTTAAATGGAGAATTAAGAGAAAGACTAAATAAAATTCAAATAATTAAAAATAAGTTAAAAGAATTAAAAATAAATATTGATATTAAACAAATATTATTAAAAGAACTTTTTTCTGTAGATTTCTTTGCTAAAACTGGAATTTTTTTAGAAGGAATTAGTATATTTAAAAATAAAAAATTTTCAGAAATAATTGGATTTAAAGCATATACTTTATTTTGGTATTCAATTAATAACCTTACACATACACAAAAAGTTAAATTTAATTATATTCTTGCTGGAAGAAATTCAGCAATAGGAATCATTAAATCTTTGAACGGAGAAAGGTTGGTTAATGGAGCTATTAAAATACCAATAGAAAAATCATTAGAATTTGAAGTTATATTGAAAAAGCAAAATATTAATTATAAAAAAAGAGATATTCTTGAAGTTATTTAAGTAATTTTATTTCATTCAACAAAGATGGAATAATCATATCAGAATCATAATGGCCTTTACCTTTTTCAATAATAACTTTAGCATTTAGATTCTTTTCAAATAATTCTTTGTTTTCTTTTAATGGAACTACAGGATCATCTATAGATAAAAAGACTGTAAACTTAGAACAATTATTTTTTAATTTATTAAAATCAATATTGTTCTCTAACCAAGGTTTGGCAATTTCTTTAGATTCTTCAGTATCTAAATGTAAATCCAAAGTGAACCAACCTGCGACGAAGAAACAAGCCTTAGCTTTTTGATTAGTATTTGCTAAATGGCGCATTATTGTTTGACAACCTATGCTGTGGCCAATAAATATTGTATCTTTATCAGAATGAATTTCCTTTGCTGCATGAGATAACCAAGTTTTCATCCGAGGAATTTTTGAATCAGGCATATCCAAAGAAATAACTTTGAAGTCTAATTTTTCTAATTCATGAGTTAACCAAGGAAACCACCAATTATCTGGAGTGCCATCCCAACCATGAACTAAATAAGCTTTTTTCATAATTTTAGAGTAGATTAATAATTAATAAATGTTACATTTCTGAGAATACTTCTTGATTAGGATAAATAACTATGCCATTATTAGTAATTTGCATTGCAACAATTTTCTTTTGATGAACTGCACCTCTCATTTTCAAAATTTCAATAGCATTCTCACGAACATTACCGTGCTTTAAATTGTAAATAACTACAACACCATCTGCAAGGAATTCTTCAACACCAGTTGGAGAGAAAATTTTTGGAATCTGTCCAGTCTCTGTAATCAAGAAACAGGTTGCTTTAGTTTTTTCTAAAAATCTAAACAATTGTTCAATATAAATTCTATATGATTCATCCTTACTAGTAAATGCACTTGCTATTGCTGTTAAACTATCAATAACAATAAAATCAGGACTTGAATAATCTTTAGGTAGAATAACTGGTTCAATATCGATTAATAACTCCCCTTTTTGTTTTGCTAATAATGCATCAACATTTCGAGTAATATCAAAAGGATTTATTCTTAATAACTTGAGTTTACCTTTTTTAATTAAATCTTTAGGATTCCAATCAAAATCTTCCATATGTGTAACAAGCTTTTCTTCACTCTCTTCCAAACTCATGTATAAACATTTTGAACCTTCTTTAGCTTTGTTAACCAAAGTTTGTAAACAAAAAATAGTTTTACCGCTACCCGTTCCGCCAGCTACTATCAATAAATCCCCTTTGGGAATTCCTTGTTCGATTAATGCATCAAATCCTAAAATCCCAGTTTGAATATAACCTTTTTTGTTCTTATTTTTTAATTTTAATTTACTAATATGTTCAATTGGTTTTCTTTGTTCTGAGATTAGTTCCTGTTTTATTTTTTTAGTTATTTTTGAAATTTTTGGTAGATTTGATTTAAGAGGATGTTTTTTTGCATAAACAGCATATTTATGATCCATAGTCATAATATGATTTATTAACCAGTCTCCAAAAAACTTTTTACATTCCTCTCTTAAATGGATTAATTTATCTGAAATTAAATGTTCGGGTGTTGTTTTTGAGTATAAGGAATTATCGAATTCACGAGAATATTTTAAAACGAATTTTTCAAAATTATCATGGATATTTTTATGTTGTTTTAAATTAGGATAACCCAATTTTTTCATATATGCTTCTTCATAAGTAAAATGATCTTGGACATATTTTTGAACAAAATCCAATAATCTTCTATTTTCAGATAAAGAAGAATGAGGATGAATTGAATCTATTAATAAATTAAATTCATTAAGTAAAGATTGATGTTGTTTATCAATAACTGGCTCATCAACACTCATTTTTTTAGTCCAAATAAATTTATGAAATTTTTTTAATGATTTAGATGACTTTTCTAGATGTAATTTTAATAGGTTAGATTTCATAATCTTTTTTTTGATTATCTTTACCATATTGTTTTATAAGAAGGATTATTTTAAAAAGGTTATCTTTTTAATTTTAAAAGTAATTATGGAGTGTTTTTAGGTCGCTTAGAAGATTTATGAAGTTTTGATTCTAATACAGGTAAATCTCGCTTTATTTGTTCTATTTTCTCTTTATATTTTTTCATGCGAATATGGTAAGTTAAACCTGAAATACTATTCTCTTTAAATCTTTCAGTTTGAGTTTTTTTAATTAAATCAAACAAAACAATATTTTCTGTTTTTAATTTTAAAATTTTTCTTTTTAATAATTTATAACGAATTGTTTTTTGGGTGAAAAAACCAATCAAGCCTAATATGATAACTACTAATAATATGTAATGCCAGTTATTAATAATAAATCCTTTTGCACTTCGTTGTAATTCTTTAGAAATGGATAGTTCAGAACTTTGGCTCTCTATATAATTTTGAGCCTGTTCCAAGGTATTTTCAGCATCACTATAACGATCTTGATAAAAATAAACCTTTGACTGATCTAAAAGAGTAAATGCAATAGTTGTGTCTATACCTTTTGAAGCATAATTATTTAATTCGTTTTCAAATAATGTAAAAGAATCATAAATTTCAAAAGCTTGAATCTTTCTATTTTCAATCTCTAAGGTATAATCTAAAACTGAAGAGTAAGTTAAATTGTACCAATAAATTAATTGGAGAGCATTTTCAGCCTCTTTAATAAGAGTTTTATTTTCAGTGTTCCCTCGAAGAATTTCTGCATAATCAACTTGAATTAATATTTTATTTGCTTCAATTAGAGTATCATCCATATATATTGTTGAAAAATTGTTAAATTTCATATCTTCAATAATATCTTCACAATTTGAAAGGGATTCTATTACCTGTTCACGAGTAACTTCTATATCATTTTCTGAGGATTCATTAAGAATAGTATAACCGGTTAAACTATTTTGTAAATTAACTAAAATAAAAGCAGTAAGTAATACCAAACTAATACTACCCAAAAAAATCAAAAACTCATTTTTCATGCATTTTTCTCCTTTTTTAAAATATGCAAAGTAGTATGTTCATCTTCAATATCTGCTAATCTTTCAGTATAACCTTTAAATTTAATTGTATATTCTTCTTCTGTGATATTATGCTTCACATAATATTGTTCTTGAATTTTTTTGATTAAATTTTCAACATCTTTTTTTTCATTTTCTAAATCTGCAGATACTCTTTGTGGAGTAAGCATTTTAATTCTAATGTTTTGGAGATTATTTTTCTTTTCGTGAATCTTACTAATTTCTTTTTGGTTTAGTTCACTTAAATGTTTAAATTCGCGTTCAGTAATTTTTCCATGAAAATATTTTTTTTGATTTTCAGCAAGCATATTTCTAACATTATCTTCTTTTTTATTTAAGTCTCTAATACGATTAGTTATACTGACTTTTTGATATTTTTTATAACCTAAGAAACTAAAACCTGTAACAATAAATATTGCTAATAAAATATAAGGCCAATAGAGATATAAAAACATGAAGAAATTACCTTTTCTTTCTAAGATTAATAATGTTTGAGCCTCTTCAGCTCTTTGAAGTGCAGACGAATAATCGCCTCTTTCAAAAGCAGCAACAGCAAGACCCATTAGTTCTTCACTTGAGGGAGAAGCAAATAACACATTTTTATTCAATAAATCTAATAACGAAGATTCAGTATCGTAATCGCCTATATTACTAATTACATTTCCAACAATAAGATTACTTTTACTTGGATTACTTAAAGCCTCAAAGATACGCCTAATTAAATCATTAGCTTCAAAAGCAGTTTGTTGAACATTAATTATTTCTTCAGATAAATCATATGATTGCTTGTAATTTTTTTTAACTAATAACCAATCTTGTGATTCGGAGAGAGTTTTTTCTATTGAATCAGTATTGAAACCAGATTCTTTCATTAAATTAATTGAGGATTCAGCCTCAAGAAGTTTAGATTCGGCAGTTTCATAGCTTATTCCTTGTAAAGTTAATTTTATTATTTGAGTTTCAGTATAATCACCGCTGACTCCATTATTGATTTTAGTTCCTTTTATAACAGCAATTAAATCATAAACTTCGTAATCTTTGTAAGAAGGAGAAGTTAATATGATAATAAAATTATCTGAAGCACCTGGGCTAATTGAATTAATTGTTATAGGTGAAATTGTGAAATATTGTTCTAAATAACCTGTTAGTTCTATTGTCAAATCCTGAAGTATTGCACTTGAATCTTTATTTTCAACTTCTATATTAAATTGATTCTCTTCGCCAATAACAACTTCGATTTCTTTATTGTAAACAATTGGTGTAGCTGCGCCAAAACCACCTGAAGCACTACCACCGCCGCCACTATCACCGCCACTACTAGCAGTTACAGTTTGAGTAATTGTAGCCGGAGAACCAATTGTAACAGATTTAATATCGCTATCTGAAACACTCTCAGCACAAATTGCAGAGGCATTAATTGTAACCGTGGAATCTGCTGCTGAACTGGATACTGAAATTACAATCGTATTTGAAGCAGAAGAGCCGATAGGCATTGATCCTATAACTCTAGTTAAACTACCACTAGTTAAAGAAAATTGAGAAGGTAAAATCCAAGTAATATTTGCATTTGTTGCATCAGCAGTACCTAAATTTTCAACTTTTGCATTGAGACCAACACCAGTTTGGCCTTTAGTTACAGTTGAGGAATATTCATCTATTGTAACAACTAAATATGGACCTGTTGCAGTTTGTATGTATAATTGTTTTGCTAAATTTGTTGTTCCTGCTGCTGAAACAATTGTGATTGTATAATTATAAAGACTAGCTGGCAAAGAAGTTGTGTTTACTTCGAAACTTAAGTTCATAGACTGACCACTACTTGTATTAAAAGATTGGTTAGAACTTAATGAGTAGTTAATACTAAACCGAGAATCAATAGAAGAAGTAATACTTAAATTAAAAGTTAAATCTGTTTCACCAGTATTATTCAAAAATAAATAACCTAAAGAAACATTTTCAGCAGCTTGTGATAAAGTCAAAGATTTTACTGCAGGTATAGATGTAGAATTAAAATAAGAAGTTTCGTTCTCAACAACAACTGTGAAAATTTCTGAGGTGTTCTGATTATTTGCAGCATCAGTAGCAATTATTTTGAATATCCAAGTTCCATTTAATGGAGTGAAAGAATGATTGTAAATTTGGGGAATATTTTTTGTAAATGAAGTTAAGTTAGGCATAGCAGAAGTTAACCAAACAGCAGCACTAGTATTTTGATACCATAAAGTTACATTAGAGATATTAGTATTTTCAACAACACTTAAATTAATTACAATAGGAACTCCAGGATCCATTCCAGCAGTTGTATTTGGAAAATAAGTTATATTGTAAAATAATGGAAATACATTGTCATTAACTAATACTGCAACTGAACTAGTATTACTTCTATTTGCTACATCAAATACATAAAGTTGAGCAGTAAATCCTGGAGCTGAAGTATTATCTGCAGTTATGTTTTGAGTAAATGTAGATGTTGTTCCAGATAAAGATACAGAAGAAAGATTTTGCCAGGTACCGGTAGCATTGTGACCAAAGACAACTGCACTTAATCCCAAATTATCAGTAACTGAAATATTACATGTGATACTTAAACTATCATTTATTGACGAAGGACAAACAAAACTAACTATTTGAGGATTAGATAAATCTACATAAAATGTTAAATTAGCTGAGCCTCTATTTCCAGAAGAATCATTACCATAATAAGTTAAATTATGTCCCCCCTCGAGGATAGAAATAGTTGTATTCCAACTAGTAGGAGTTGTATTTGTAAGATCACTAGTTGCTCCGGAATCTAAAGAATAACCAGCCCAAAGTAAATTTTCATCCGAGGAGATATTAAATAAAATATCTGAAGTCATGTAATAAGAATCATTAACTGGGCTTATTACTGTAATAGTTGGAGCAGTTGTATCAGGGACTGATGTTGTGATTGCAAAAGATACATTTGAAGTTCCAATATTTCCATAAGTATCATTAGCCCAAAAGATTGCAGTATAATTTCCGTCATTAATACTTGAGTTTGATGCTGTATATACTAGTAAAGAAGTATTTGACAAAGTAAAATTATTTGATCCTGAATCTAAAGAATACCAAGCATTAGTTAACGCTTCATTAACAGCGATAGTAAAAGTAATTGCACTTTGAGTAAAAGTTGTATTTGATGG
>JAGWAA010000028.1 GCA_018302165.1 Candidatus Woesearchaeota archaeon | reverse complement strand
ATATTGTTTTAAATTCTACTTATAAGGCAATAATTCTTACTAAATTGCTTAGAGAGGGTCAAGTTAATAGTTGGGATTTATCAATGCAAATGCATAAAAAAATGGATCCATTAGATGTTGATTTATTTGATAGAAGCTATGGTGTAATTAGTTCTTATATTGTAAATCCAAAAAATATTATTGGTGGTACAGGTTTAACTGAAAGAGATTTCACCCCTTCTCAGCTTGAAGAAGTTCTTAATAGGTTTAGGATTTAATTTTTACCCGAAATAATTTGGTCCAGAAGTTTTTTCAGTTGCTTCTTGGATGCTTTTAGTTCTCATTAAAAGTTCTTTTTCCATTTCATCAATCTCTTCTGTTAGTTTATTTAAATTCATTTTAAACTCATACTTTTCATTTAGAATATGCAATGTTTCCTTTGCTCCTTTAATCCCTAAATATGCAGGGTGTGCGAAGGTTTGTGCTAATAATGATACTGCAGACAGCTTATTTCTTTGTGCAACACCTAATAATACTCCTGTTACACCTAATATAGGTCCAACTACACTAAAAATTTTATCATTAGCATGTGGAAATGTTTTTATTAAAGCTTTATTTGTCCCAGTAATGTAAACTTTAGGTTTCTTTGGAATTTTTTGTAATCCAATTCCTCCCAATGTAATAATCTCTTTTCCATTATATTTTTTGAACAAATCAACAATTAATTCACAGAATTCATAACATGATGGTTCATCAACAGGCTGTACATCCCCTGTTAAGAATAAGTAATCTTGTTTGTTTAAATTAGCATGATAAATACTTATACAAGGAACATCAATCAAATTCTTTTCATTGATAAAAACAGAATGCGGAAAATAGTTTGAGTATATTTCAATAACCTTTTTTGCTTTTATATTCTCGATTAAAAAATCCATAGCAATCTTACCAACATTTCCAATACCAGGCAAACCTTCAATTAAAATAGGCTCTCTTATTTCTGATTTTAATAAATGTACAACTTCAAATTTCATCTACTCAAAGAATTAAAGTCCATTTATAAGCTTGCCGATAGTATCATTCGCTAATACTCTTTTTAAATTCCCTTCTGTATTTTCCATATTTATCTTCAGGTGAGTATTTAGCAGGTTTCAAACTAATAGTTTTTTCATCACAACAACTTTCTTTCATAGTGAATTTTTTGCATTTATTACAATAGAGAATTTCTTTGCTCATTTTTTCTTTGTTGCTTCAAAGAACCCCTTTCTTTTTTTAATTTCTTTAGAAATAACTTCATTTACTTCTTCCATTTGTTCTTCTGCAACTTTATAATCATTTGAAAAGACTTCAATTTGATATTTTGGCGCAGAAATATACCTAATTACAATTTTAATATCATTTTTCTTTGCAAATTCTTCACCAGCTTTCAATGATTCCTTTATATCTTCAACACCAGTTTCAGAAAAGCTTTCAAGAGTTAGTATTGAATCAACATTAATTTCTATTGGCTTAATTTTATCTTGAACGATTTTAACAAGAACATCAGCTTCTATTTTTGGAAATTTTAATTCTTTAATTGCTTCATATCCATTTGCAGAGATTTCATTGAATGCAATCTGTAACAATCCAAAATGATCCATTAATTTTATTCCTATTCGCTCATAAGCCCCTTTTAAATCAGTTTTTAATTCTTTTCCAATATATTCCAATAACTTCTCAGATTTTACTTCTTGTTTATACTCTTCATTTTTTCTATTTCGTAAGGACATAGGTACTCTTCTTAAAGATAAATCAACTTGTTTTTTTTCGGTATCAACTCTTAAAACTAAACAAACTAATTTCTTCCCCTCAGCAACATAATCTCTAATGTTCCTAATTCTTCCTGGAGCAATCTCAGAAATGTGAATCATACCATCTTGATTTTGGTATTCATCTAAATCTACAAAAATTGAATGGAATAAAATTTTCTTAACTGTACATAAGACAATACTATTTTCTTCCGGTAGTCCTTTCTTCTTATAAAACATAAAATTAGAATAAAATTAAGTATTTAAAAATGTTTACTTTAAGTCTTCCAAAGGTCTTGCAACCATTGAAATTTTTCCACCTGTAGGTTTAGCAATTAATTCACCACAAACTAAACATTTGATTTCGCTTGATGCTCTGTCAAATACAACTTGTTCATTTTTACATTTACATTTGATTTTAACAAAATTTCCTCTAGGTTCCATTTTATACAAACTCCAATTTTTTTGTTCTTATCCCAAATGCTTGAACTTGTGATTTCCCACAAACACTACACTTGTATCTTAAATCAGTCTTTTTGGAAGTCTTAGCACCAGTTCTTTTAAACTTTGAAATTGCTGGTCTTGAATATTTTCCGTGATTTCCGAATCCCCTTTTTAGACCTCTAGCCATCATTCTAGAATTAGATCCTCTTGACATAGGTCTTGCAGTACTTCTAGTTCTTTTCTTTGAATCTGCAACTTGGGTTTCGGTATGCTTTTTACACTTTGGGCAATATCTTTTAATTTTCTTTGGGATTTTCATCTTTTGCTTGTCCTGTGCTTATTAACATTCCCGCAACCATAAGCGGTAATTCTTGTGTTTCTCCAACTTTGTATGGCCCATAAACGTTCAAATCGGGTCCAACAAACTCTGGCACATCATTAAGCACTAATACTAACTTGCTATCAGTTTTCTCCTCTGTTTTTAAATCTTTCTGTTCAACCAGCTTAATTTCAGGCATTTTATTTTCCAAGATATTATTAATAATTCCTTTCCTATACGTGTCAAACATATCTTTTAGTCCACAATATAAAGCATACTCTTCAGGTAACATTGTTGAGGTATCCTGTAAATTCTGGCTCCTAGATGAAAACAATGCAAATTGTATAATTTTAGTCTCTCTTTTTTCATACAATTCCTTCAAAATTTTGATAACATTTCTTAATTGCGTTTGCGTTTTCTCTAATTCAGTGGATGCGAATACACTATTTTTCTTTGCTTGTGATTCTAAGATAGCTAGTTTTTCTTGTAAATATTTGATAACACTTGCATAGAAGTTTTCATCAACTTTTTGCAATTCTGCTCTATACTTTTCCTTCCTTAAGATCTCATAAAGAATTTCATAAGTTATAACTACATCTCCCATAATTTCACTTATTTTACTAGATTTAAATTGATTTCTATAATTTGAGATACCTTTTTAAATTTCCTAGGTATATTCTAAAAAATGCACCTTAAAATATATATCTTTAGGCATGGTCAAAGCGTATATAACCGTGATAAACGCTTTACAGGTTGGAAAGATTCTAAGTTAACTACATTAGGTGTTAAACAAGCTAAAATTATTGGAAAAAAACTTAAAAATAAAAAAATTGATGTAGCTTTTCAAACCCATTTATCTAGATCTAAAGACACATTAAAAGAAGTCTTAAAATTTCATCCTGAATGCAATCAAATTATTATTGATGATAGAATGATTGAACGCAATTATGGAAAATTAAATGGCCATTCCCATTCTTCAATTATAAAACAATATGGCCAAGAAAAATTCAATCGTTGGCATAGAGATTATAATTATCCACCTCCAAAGGGAGAAAGCATAAAAATAGTTGAAAAAAGAGTGAAATCATTCATAAAAGATTTAATTAAGTTCATGAAAAAAGAAAAGGTTAATGTAGCCTTATCAGCCCATGGAAATTCAATGCGCCCTTTTAGAAAATATTTTGAGAAATTAAACAATCAACAAATGATGGATCTTGAAAATCCTTGGGACGATTACTTTGTATACGAAATAAAATGAAAATCAAACAAATACCTGAAGATTTTATTGTTAAAGAAAATCTCAAAATAAGAATAGAACCTGGAAAATATTTTTATTATAAATTAACCAAAAAAAATTGGAATACGTTAGATATTATTAAAGAAATTTCTTATAGATTAAAAACTAAAGATATTGGTTATGCTGGTATTAAGGATCGTAATGCCTTAACCACTCAATATATTTCGACTACTAAAAAGATTGACTTTAAAATTAAAGATATTGAATTTGAATACTTGGGTACTGGAAAAGAAAGGATTTATCTTGGTTCTTTAGAGAGTAATGAATTCGTTATTACTATTCGTGATTTAGATAAGCAACTAAAAGCTCCTAAAGAAATGATAAACTATTTTGGTGAACAAAGGTTTAGTGAGAAAAATCCCTTGATAGGAAAATTACTAATTAAAAAACAATTTAAAGAAGCATGCTCAGAACTTAATTTGAATATTGAAAATAATGATGCTATAAAATCTCTTCGTTCTTTAGGATTAAAAGAATTAAAGTTCTATATTCATGCATATCAAAGCGAACTTTGGAATCAATTAGCAGAGAAATCAAAGAAGAAAATAATCCCTATTATTGGTTTTTTAACTGAGGGTAAGGATTATGATATAATCTTAAAAAAAGAAGGCATTACAACGAAAGATTTCATAATTCGAAGCATTCCAGAAATTAGTTCTGAAGGCTCTGAAAGACCAAGAGTTATGGAAATAAAAAATTTCAAAAGTTTAGAATTTACAGATGATGAACTGAATTCAGGAAAGAAAAAACAAATCGTCTCATTTAAAATTCCAAAAGGCTCTTATGCAACAATAGTAATAAAAAATTTAAAAAATTAAAATTTAATTTTTACATCTTTCTTTTCTTCTTCTGTAACTTCAAACATAGTTTTTTGTTGCAATTTCATAAAGTTTGCGATTACACTGTCTGGAAAAGATTCCTTTTTGATGTTATAATTATTTACAGATTCATTATAGAATTCTCTCCTATCAGATAATTCGTTTTCTAATCCACTTATCCTATGTTGAAGTTGCATGAAATTTTCATTTGCTTTCAAGTTTGGATAGTTTTCTGCTACTGCAAACAAGCTTTTCAAAGCATGAGATATTTCTCCATCAGCTTCAGCTTTTTGAGAAATTGTTTTAGCTTTCAAAAAGTCTGTTCTAGCCTTAGTCAATTCCGTCAGCAAACCTTTCTCATGTTTCATATATCCTTTTACTGTCTCGATTAACTTTGGCAATTCATCGCTTCTTTGTTTCAACAAAACATTGATATTTCCCCAAGCTTTCTCTATGTCATTTTTTAGTCTTACAAATCCGTTGTATATCATAACAATATATCCTACGAATATAACTGCTAAGACTAATACCCCAAATCCGATTATAATTCCTATCATTTTTTTCCTCCTATACTATTTGTAATCCTAATGCAAATCCCATAACTGTTAATATTATCCCTAATATTAATGTAACCCCAATTGTCCAATTATGAGCTTTTAACAAAGCCTTTTCATCTTTGTCTGAAATAAAGTATACTTCTTTTCCTTTTTGAATCATAATATCATGCTCATTTTTTATTCCTTTCCCTTCTTCAACGTATGGATTATCATCTGCAGTACCTATAATAAATAATTCCTGATTCGGTTTAATTAAATATTCTCTGAATCTTAAAATTTTCGTCCCTAAACCGAAAAAGGCTGTATATTTTATGTTATTTGCTTCTAAGAATTTTTTTATATTCGGAGATAAAGTATTTGTTTCATAGTTCTTAGGAATATCCAATTCAGCTTTTGTAGGATCCACCAAAACTTTCCCTGTTGAGTCTTTCAAATAAAAATTTTCCTTGAGAATTTCATCTTTAATTTTAACCCATGATTTAGATTTCCCTTGTTGTCGATATTCTTCAATAGTATATCTACAATAAACACAATCTGTTTTTGAAAATGGACTCGAGAATTTCTTAATTAATTCTACTTTCCCAAATATCTCTACTAATCCCATAGCCAAGGATCTGATTTTAGAAGTAGCAAGCCCTTCAATTAATCTTTTTCTTTTTAATTTATTATAACTTATCATTAACAAGAAAACTCCAATTACTAATAACAAAATTGTTATAAATATTGATTTCATCCTAATTAACAAATTAATTCAATTTTATATATTTATCTTTCCTAAAGCTTTATATAACCTTATTTGCCTTATTTTGACTATGTTTGGCTTCCTAAAAGATAAGATTAAAGGTGCAATAAAGAATGTTACTGACCGGTTTGATAAAGAGGCAGAAGTAGTCGAGACTAAGCTTCCTGAAGAACCAAAAAAAGAAGAAAAAATTAAAGAGACTAAACCAAAAGAAACCAATAAAGAAGTTAAACAAAAAGAAACAAAACCTAAAGAAAAGCCAAGAGATTTAGTTAAAGAAGTTGCTAAAGAAAAGCCAAATATTTTTGGAAAAATTTCTCAAGCTATTACAACCAAAAAAATTTCAGAATTACAATATGATGAATTATTCTGGGAATTAGAAGTTGAATTATTAGAAAACAATGTAGCTTTCGAGGTTATAGAAAAAATTAAAGAAGATTTAAAACCAAAATTAGTTGATGTTCCTATTTCTCGTTCTAAGGTTGAAGAAACAATTGAAGAGTCTTTAAGAGATAGCATTAGTGAATTATTAAGCTTTGAAAATATTGATTTAATCAAAGAAATAAAATCAAACAAAGAAAAACCTTATGTTATTACATTCCTTGGTACGAATGGTTCTGGTAAAACTACAACAATTGCTAAGGTAGCAAACTATCTTAAAAATAATAATATTTCATGTATCCTCGCAGCAGCAGATACTTTCAGAGCTGCAGCAATCCAGCAATTAGAAGAACACGGAAAAAAACTAGAATTAAAAGTAATAAAGCAAGATTATGGTGCAGACCCAGCAGCAGTTTGTTTTGATGCAATAAGTCATGCAAAGAGTCAGCATATAGACTGTGTTTTGATAGATACTTCTGGTCGTTTGCATAGTAACAAAGATTTAATGCGCGAATTAGAAAAAATAATTCGCATAGCAAAACCAAATTTAAAAGTTTTAGTTGCAGAAAGTATCACAGGTAATGATGCTGTAGAGCAAGCCTTACAATTTAACGAATCAATCGGTTTAGATTCAGTGATTTTAACTAAAAGTGATATTGATGAGAAAGGTGGAACAATTATTTCCTTTTCTTACATGACAAAAAAACCAATTTTATTCTTGGGAATTGGCCAAAATTATAATGATCTAAAAGTTCCTGAAAAGAAAGAAATTCTTAAAACTTTAGGCTTCTAAAAACTTGTCCAGACTATTCTACTCAATGCTAAGGCTTCAACATAAAGTTTACCTTCTTCATCTATTCCTAATCTTTTTATTGCTTTAAACTTAGAATAATCAACAATTCTATTTCCTTCCATTAAAGATTCTAATCTTTGATAACATCTATTATCATTTGGATTTGGTATTAAAGCTTTGTTACTATCAAATGCTCTATCCCATAATTCTTGGGAAACGAATCTAAAAGCAGTTTCATCATTCTCAGCTAAAAATTTGTATTCAAAAGTTTCTTCTATCGGCGAAGTATGAACTCCGCTTTTCACTCCACTATGATCAAAAATCATTGCAATGTATTCTTCCATCTTCAAAATAATTAAACATTTATTTAAAAATATATCGGAAACTATTATAAACCCTATCAAATCAAAAAACCTCATGAAAGTCTTCGTAAAAACTTATGGTTGTACATTTAACAAGAGAGATGG
>JAGWAA010000027.1 GCA_018302165.1 Candidatus Woesearchaeota archaeon | reverse complement strand
TGGGGAATATGATGTAGATGTTTGCGTTTCAGATGGCGAATTAAGTGATTGTACTTCATTTGAAGTTGAAGTCAATGATGTTTGCGATGATGAAAATGAAAATGGCATCTGTGATGAAGATGAATACATCCCAAGTAACTTTGAAGGTGGACTATTGAAAGTGCAATATGTAACTGTATTAAATGCAAAAGATCTAAGCAATGGGAATGATGATGAAATTAAAGTTTATGTTGAAATGCAAAATGATAATAGTTATGATGCAGAAAACATTAAAGTAACTTTGATTTTTGAAGGAGAAGATTATGTCTATAATTTTGAAGATTTAGATAGATCTGAACTTGGTAGTGTTGTTTATACAGTTGAAGTTCCAGAAAGTTTAGAAACAGGAAGATATCCATTGATTGTAAAAATCAATAATGAGGATATTAATTACGAAACTGCTTTCAATTTAGATATTGAAGGTTCAAGTAATTCAGTAATAAATGTTGAAAACTTGACTTTTTGGGAGAAAATTGTTTCTTTTTTTAGAAACCTTTTTTAATTTATTCTTCTTTTATATTTTTTTAATATGAAACCATGGATGATTTTAATTGGAATTATGTTATGTTCTTTTTTAGTTTATGCTGATTCAGATGATTACAAAATTGATGCAGTTTATGTTAATGGAATTTTAACTGAAAATAATTTGGTGCAAGTAGAATTAGGGAATAATGCTCAAATTGAGGTTTTTTTATCTGGAACAGGGGATAATACTGATGTAAGAGTTAGTGCTTGGATTGGTGGTTATCAATATGGAAGTATTGAGGATGCATCTGAGCTTTTTGAAGTTGAGGATGATGTTTCTTATAGAAAAGTTTTGTATTTGGAAGTTCCTGAAGATTTGGATGTTTCAAGTAATGAATATACTTTGCATGTTGAAATTTATGATAATCAAGATAGAGAAGAAGAATCTTATACTTTATTTTTAGAACAAGAAGAGCATAGAATTAAGGTTCAGGATGTTATTTTAAGTTCTGAAACTATTGGGCCTGGAGAGTATCTTAGTGTTAAAGTAAGGCTTGCTAATTATGGTGAAAATGATGAAGAAAATATTAAAATTACTGCTTCTATTCCTGATTTAGGAATTAATGGAAGAGTTTATTTGGATGAATTGGATTCTGGTGATGAAGAAGATGTTTCTACAATATATTTGGTTGTTCCTAACGATGCTCGTGGTGGAGATTATTCTGTAGAAATACAAGTTGATTATGGGAATTCTAAATCTTATGGTGATGCATATCTAAATGTGCTTGGTGAAGCTAGATTTGATGAAAATGTTTTTGTGTCAGTTTCAAATATTAAAGATTTATATGTGGATGAAGAAAAAACTTTCAAGGTACAAATTACTAATTTAGCTGAAGTTAGTAAAGATTTTTCATTAGAAATTGCTGGGATGGAGTCTAATGTTGGTGATGATGTTACAATTCCTTCTGGAAAAACTGGAGAGATTTATTTTACTTTAAAACCTGAAAATCAAGGATTGAATAATATTTTGATAATTGTTGATAGTGGTGAAGGAGTATATCAAGATTTGTATAGCGTTAATGTTAATCCAGAAAAAGATTTTTTTAGTATTTTTTTGAGTTTATTTGCGGTTTTGATAGTTGTTGTTGGAATAGTATTATTTTTGAAGAGATATTAGTAAGCTTTATCATGATGATCAAGAGAAATTATTTTGATTGTTTCTTTTTCTATTTTATAAATTAAAATAAAACTTCCAAAATGAATTCTTCGATATCCAGCTAAAATGTTTCTTAATGGTTTATAATGCTCTGGATTTTCAATGATTGAAATTATTTTTTTTTCTATTTGGTTTGCAATATTTTTATCTTTCTTTTTTAACTTCTGAAATGATTTTTCAAATTCATCACTAAATTCTATAATATAGGGCATTATAATCCTCTAATATATTTAATTGCTTCTTTTTGAGAAAATTTTTTTACTCCTATGCCCTTTTTCATATTTTCTTCAATTTCTTTATATCTTTCATTATTTTCTAAAATTATTTTTTTTCTTAAAATATCAATTATAAGTTCTTGAACGGTTCGATATCCATATTCTTCAGAATATTCTTTTGTTGCTTCTAATAATGCTAATGGCATTACTAAACTAATTTGTTTTGTTTCCATCTTAAGTATTTTAAAGTATTTTAAAGTATTTAAATGTTCTGTTTGTTT
Source organism: Candidatus Woesearchaeota archaeon (assembly GCA_018302165.1). Lineage (GTDB taxonomy): Archaea > Nanobdellota > Nanobdellia > SCGC-AAA011-G17 > GW2011-AR17 > JAGVZZ01. Next base: position 5,819 of record JAGWAA010000027.1, on the reverse strand, counting down.
ATTTCAATAATATTTTTAAAGGGTTAAATTTAGTTTAATTGTATGGTCAAAAGAGTTCAGTCTCCATCTTCAATAAATACCTTTTTACAATGTCCTAGAAAGTATTATTATCAATATATTGAAAAATTGCCAACTAGTCCAAATATTAATTTAGTTCGTGGAAATATTGCTCATTCTACTTTGGAATATTTTTTCAAACAAGATTTAGCAGGGATTGATGAAATTAATTATAAGGAAGAATTTATACGTGAAATTCAGAGAATTTTTTTTACTCAATGGGGAAAATATAGAGATGCTTTGAAGGTTTTGGGGTTGTCTACAAAAGATTTAAAATTTTATTTTGAGGAAACTTTAATGATGCTTGTTAATTGGTGTAATTATTTTATTGAAGAAATTACTTTGATGCTTGAAAAAAAGGAGAATATTGTTGATGCTTTTAATTCTGTTAAACCTTTAACTGAGCAAGAATTTCAATCTGAAACTATGTTTGTTAGAGGTTTTATTGATGCTATAAAATATGTTGGTGATGAGGTGCATATTTTGGATTATAAAACTAATGCTGTCCCTGAGATTAAGGAAAGTATTAGGCTTCAATTAGGGATATATTCTTTGTTGTATAATGAAAAACATGGAAAGTATCCGAATAAAGTGGGAGTTTTCTTTTTAAAAGATAAATTACATATGTTAATTGTGGATGAAGAACTTGTTGAGAATGCAAAGCAAGCGATACATATTGTGCATGAACATACTACTATGTTTGATAAAAAAGAAGATTATGAGAAAAAAACTAGTCCTTTATGTAAATGGAAAAGTGGGCAATGTGATTTTTATGATGTTTGTAAGCCTTATTAGAGAACAGAAGTAAGAGCTATTTTTGCAACTTCTAATTGTTTCTCATCAGGCTCTTTTGTAGTTAATCTTTGAACTGCTATTCCCGGATAAATTAATATTTTAAAGAAAAAATTATTTTCGTATTTTGGACTTAATTTAATTAGTTCATAACCAATACCTGCTATAAAAGGTAATAATAAAATTCTTATTAAATATTTCCAAGCTAGACTTAAATCCATTGGAATAAACATATATACAATTATACTTAACATTAAAACAAAAATTATGAAACTTGTTCCACAACGTAAATGTATTTTTGAATATGCTTTTGCATTTTCTAAATCATTATGTTCATATGCATTAACAACTTTATGCTCTGCTCCATGATATTGAAATACTCTTTTGATATCAGGCATAAGTGAAATTAATGAAATATAAATTATTAATATGGAAATTTTTATTATTCCTTCTAATATATTAAACAAAAATAAATTGTTAAATTTGTCTGAAAAATTGATTAAGGCTTGTGCTGAGATTAAAGGAACAAATTTGAATATGAATAATGCTAATGCTAAAGAAAGAATTATTGTTATTACCATAGAAATTGGGCTTAATTTCTTTTGTTCTTTTTCATCTTCGAGGGAAATATTTGTTGAATAATTTAAGGCTTTAATACCTAAAATCATGGTTTCAATGAGTATTATTATTCCTCTTACAAAAGGTAGATTTAGAATTTTATGTTTTTTTGTTATTGATTGATGTGTTTCTTTTTTAACTATGATTTTACCTTTTGGATCTCTTACTGCTATAGCTATTTTAGAGCCATTCTTCATTAAAACACCTTCAATTACCGCTTGACCACCAATAAAATCCATAGGTTTTAGAAATAAATAGGTGTTTAATTAGTCTTCGTTTTGTTTTAATTCGTGTACTAAGAATAAAATTAATGCAATTAATAAGAAAACTACTGCTAGGGATATAATAATCCAGTTAGGTGTGAAACTTTTTATATTTTCTCCTGTGATTGCAAAATAAGAGAATCCTGGTGTTAATGCAGTGTAATAATAATATTCATTATCCTCTGAATCAAAAGTTGTCTTAAGATCTTTCCATCTTGAATCATATCTTTGTAATTTTATTGTTTCTGAGTTTAATGAAGATTCATTTATCCATTCTTTTGAAACTTTGAAACTAATATTTGCATTATCTATTGAAGAATCAGTTAGATTTTCTAAGCTAATTTCAAAATATTTGAAAATATTTCCTTTTGGATTTGGTATTGATTCTGGTAATGTTTCTATTGTATTAATTTTAACTTGAATATTAGTTAGTTCTTTATTTACATTAATGTATAATGTTGTTATTGTATCTTGAATTTCAATGTTTATTGGATTACTAGGTGAAGCTTCAAGGATTGTAGTACTTTCTTCTGTTTCTAAATCTATTTCTGGTGCTTGGGATATTATTTCTGTTTCTTCTTCAATTTCAGCAACAATTGGTGTAGTTGTTGATGTTCCACCACCTCCACCTCCGCCACTACTTCCACCACCACCGGAAGATGATGAGCAAGTTCCACAATCTGTTGCACAGGAAGAACAAGATTCTGAAGCACTACAAGTTCCATCACCACAACATCCTGTAACTGAAAATGTAGTTGTATTTGTAATACCATTATTTATTGTATCGTTTGTGAATATTTTGAAGGTGTTTGTTCCGCAAACCGAAGCTGTAAATGTATAAGTATAATTATAGTTTGTATTATTTGTTAAAGAATAATTTATTCCATTATAACTTAATTTTGCTGAAGATATCCCTCTGGAATCAACTATGAATAAATTTACATATTGATTTGAATTGTGAGTTACTGATGGACTATAAATTAAATTAACTTGTCTTGGTCCAGTTATTGTATCTTGAACTGTAAATGAATTTGTTGAATCGTTGATATTCCCTGCGTAGTCAGCAGTATAAGTTGCAAATGTATTTGTTCCATTTATGTATGTAGTGAAAATTCTTGAGAATGTTGTTGAAGTATTTGATAATGAATAATTTGCTCCATCATATGATAAGTTGACATATCTTAAGTAAGTATCATTTGCAATTACTGAGAATGTTATATTACTTCCAAGTTCTGTTGTTGTGTGTGTTTCGGATAAAAAGTAAGGTTTTGTTTCGTCAATGATTAATGTTCTTAATGAGGAGTTGCTAATTAGTAAATGTGAATCGTTACAAATAATGTTCCAATTATGTATCCCTTCAGTATAATTATTTTTGAATTCTGCAACTGTACTATTAGAAATATTTTTTGTTTGGTTTAATGTTGAATCTGAATATAAAGTGCAGTTAAAAATTGTATCCACATCATCAATTGCTGTGAAGTTTATGAAAATGGATTTGTTATTTGTTAAAAAATTATTTGCAGGATAAGATAAAGTTATTATAGGGGCACCTGTATAAACAGTAAGATTATACCAACTACTTGTATTGATATTTCCATGTGAATCTATTGCTAAAATTTTCCATTGAAATGTTCCTGAAGAAAATGTGTTGTTTGCTAAGGTATAATTATATTGATTGTTGGCAAGGTTTGTTATTGAATAATTAGTTAATGTTCCTGTATGGTTAGATTCTAGTAATATTGAATTTAAAGTTATATCTGAAACATTTGCTAAGAATGTGATATTGTTGTAAACATAAATTAAAACTGAAGTTGTATTTGCATAGTCTACTTGTGGAAATAAATTATCTATAGCTGCTAATGAACTAAAAGCATTTATTCTAATAAAATTTCTTCCTGAACCTGCTGTGTCGTCGATTGTAGTTCCGTTTGTTGTTATTGTATCATTGATTTCTTGGGATGTTAATGGACGACCTTCAACTTCTTTTTTATATTGTTGTAGTAATGCAATTACTCCTGCAACATGAGGAGCTGACATAGAAGTTCCTGAATTAGATACTGTTCCTCCAGATAATGCTGCAGAAATTATTGAACTCCCTGGTGCAAATAAATCAGTTATAGAGTTTCTGTTTGAAAATGAAGAAATTGCATCAGCTTTTGTGGTTGATGAGACTGAAATTGCTTTTGCGATGCATGCCGGTGAACTAATTGAAGTTGTTGAACCACTGTTCCCTGATGAGATTGTAAGTGAAATATTATTATTCCATGCATTTGTTATTGCTGTTGATAAAGATGAATAAGAACTATCACAAGCTTCTGTGTATGAACCACCACCAATACTGATTGTAATTACTGAAATATTGTATGCACTAGCATTATCTGCACACCATGCGACTCCTAATAAAATATCTGAGAATGCAACTGAACCTGATGAATTTGAAACTTTGACTGAGATGATATTTGCTTCTGGTGCAACTCCTAAAATTGTTGTGCCATTACCTGCTGCAATTCCAGCAACATGTGTTCCATGGCCGTGATCGTCAGTGGCGGTATTTGCTTCAGCAACATTACCTGCACAACAGCCTCCAGAACCATAGTTAGTTACACTACAAAAACATTTTTGTTCAATTACTCGGCCATTAAAATCGGGATATGTTGTGTTGATACCTGAGTCTATAATACAAATTGTTTGTGTTAGTCCAGTTAAATTTATGTTTGAATATTGTTTTGTATGGACTGTTGATGCGTTGATTAAAGGTATGGAATCTGCTAGTAATAGTTGAAAAATTTCATCGTTGTTTATAGATTGAACATTTGGGTCTTCAATGAGCTCTTGTAAATCTTTTTCGTTAATTGTTGCTCTATATGTTGTTTCGGTTAAATGTTCGAGTTCAACATCTGCAGATTGTATTTTCTCTTTATAGGATAAATCTTCTAATGGTTGTTCTAATTCTACTATGACATTAACTTCTGAATCTTGTATTTCTTCTAAGACTTCTGCTGAAATTTCGGTATCTTCTGAGAAAATAATTGGAATGCTAATTAGAATTAATACTAATAATATTATTACACCCCTACACCTCATAGATTCTATTTATAGAATTTAGTTATATAATGTTTTTGGTTTTGTAGATTAATATAAGAAAGTTTATATTTGAGTTTTGTTCTTTTATTTTGATGAATATTACTGTTGAATTGACTGAAAATAAGAATTATAAAGAATTAGCTAAGATTTATGTTCAAGAATTTTCAAAGAAGCCTTTTAATGAGAAATGGACTGAACAAAAAGCTTTAAAAAAAATTGAAATTTGTTCTAAATATTGTGATATTTTTGAGATAAAATCTAATCGTGAAATTGTGGGGTTTATTATTGTTAATATTAACTTTTGGGATTTTGAAGATTGTGTTTGCGGAGAGGATATTGCAATCAAAAAAGAATTTCAAAATAAGGGTGTTGGAAAAATAGTTTTTAATAAAATTTTTGGGTATTATAAGAAAAAAGGTTATAAGAAATTTTATGGAATTATTATTGCTGAAAGATTGAAGTTCTATGAAAATTTAGGTTTGAAACCTTCTAAACAGAGTATTTTTGCTGAGAAGAAGCTTTAACTCCGGACACGGCAAATGTCCGCGTAGGACTTATAAATGAATTTTTGTTAGAATTGTTTATGGAAATTCTTTTGGAACAATTACCTAGTAATTTTTACATTAAAGATAGAGGAAATTCTATTTATGAAATTTTGATGAAAGGTTCACATAAATCCCTTTTTGTTAAGTTTCCTTTTCAAATTGATATTCTGCTATGGTTCCGCCTTTAAAATCCAAGCCTAAATTCATCCCCCACTTACCTAGACTAAAAAGCCCAATTGTTATCAGTACTCCCGAGAGTATAAAATATATTTTCCTGTAACGCATCCAATCCATAAGTCGCTCCGCTTCAATGACCAATCTCAAATGACAAATGACAAATTATTAATACTTCATTTAGTATTGGCCATTTATCATTTAACACTTTGTCTTATAAAAACCCTTAACAAATTCCTACTGACAACTATTCCCGTGAATAAACTAATTGCTATACCCAAGGAAA
>JAGWAA010000026.1 GCA_018302165.1 Candidatus Woesearchaeota archaeon | reverse complement strand
ACTGTTGGTAAGGAGCATGTCTTGAAGAATAGAGATGTTATTGAGATTGTTGCAAAGTGTTAGTTCTATAAATGATAATTTTAATAGAATTATTTGAATGGATTGATTGCTGTAATGTTTGGAAATTTATTAAAATCTGTAATATTTTCTGTATAAATTTTATAAATATTATTTTTAATCATTGTTGATGCGATAAGAGCATCCCAAAAATGTATTCCTTTTGAATTTGAAATAGCATATAATAGAGCTGATTGATCATATTGAATAATTTTCCAATTTGAAAATGAGATAATATCAAGGATAATTTGATTTGCGGCGTCTATTGATATTGGATTTGGTAATTTTTTTGTGACTACAATAAAAAATTCAGCTAAATTTTGAAGTGATATTGCTAATTGAGTTTCTTTTTTCCAACATTGATTTAATATTTTTAATGCTTTTTGTTTCTTTTCTGGTTCGGCTTCAGTATAGGCATAAATTAATATGTTACTATCAATTAAGATTATCTCAGTATTTCCTATCATAAAGTTCCTCTCTATTAAATTTTTTTAGTTTTCCTGTTTTAAAACCTTTTTTTAATAATTCTAATTGTCTTTGTGCTATTTCATTTTCTTCTTTTTCTTTTATCCAATTTTGAATAGCTTCTTCTACAGCTTTTCCAATAATACCTTTACCTTCACCTCTTTCTTTTTTAACTATTTCACGAAATTTTTCTGAAACTTCATTTTGAATATTAATTGTTATTGTTGCCATAGATTCATTTAGATTTTGTTGATATTTAAATGTTTGCATATTGTAAATGTTAAGAATTCATATTAATAAAACTTTTTGTGTAATTTTCGAAAAATTTTCAATGGAATCTTAAAAAATCATTTGCTTCTTTTAATGTGTTTTTTGTTTCTTTGAATGTTGTTAGTTGTATTGCTTGTTCATATGGAAGCCATTTTGCATCTGTGAATTTTGCTGTTAAAGAAATATTTTTGTCATTTGTTTCAGCTAAAACATAATCAACTTCTTTGTGGATTATTTTTCCATCTTTCATGTAGAAATAGGATTCTTTTATTGTGAAATCTTTGGTTATAAATATACCTTTTAGACTTAAATGCTCGAGTGCAATACGGCGAGCAGTATCTTCTTTTGTTTCTTTTGGAAATTGTATGTCTTTTAAAAATCCCCAATGTCCAGGGATATGCCTAAGTAGAAGAAAATCCTTGCTATTATGGATTATAATGCCTATTGTGAATTCTTGAGGCATACTTTAGTTAAGTTTAATAAATATTTAAACTGTTCTTTTGTTTGATATATACTTTTATTCATAAGGTTTTTAAATGTATAATTTTCTTGTTGTTAGAATTAAGAGGATTATTTATTATAAGAGGTGTAGATTAATTTATCAAAAAATTTAATGGTTTAAAATGAAAAAGTTGTTGTCTGGGAATGAAGCAATTGTAGAAGGGGCGTTGGTTGCGGGATTAAAGTTCTTTTCTGCGTATCCGATTACGCCTGCGTCTGATATTATGCAAGGTATTGTTAAAAAACAAGAGCAAGTAAAATTTATTCAAGCTGAAGATGAAATTGCTGCTGTAAATATGTGCATTGGTGCGTCTTTAGCTGGTGCGAAAGTAATGACTGCAACTTCTGGACCAGGTTTTTCATTAAAGCAAGAAACTATTGGATTGGCTTTCAAGCTTCCTACACCATTAGTGATTGTTAATTCTCAAAGAGTTGGTCCGTCAACAGGAATGCCGACATTAGGTTCGCAAGGGGATATTTTGCAATCAAAATCTGGTAGTCATGGGGATTATGTTAATATTGTTCTATATCCTAATTCTGTAGAAGAATGTTTTAGATATACAATTGAAGCTTTGAATGCTGCTGAAGAATCACTCTCGCCTGTAATTTTATTATCTGATGGGATGCTTAGTCACATATATGAAACTGTTGATTTGGATTCAATAAAATATTCTCTAAAAAATAGAAAGAGAAAACCTTTAGGTGAAGAAAAGAGGCATTTTACAGGTTTATTAAGTAAGAATGATCGACCACAAACTAAAGATTCGCAAGTTTATAGAGAATGGTATTATGAAAGAAAGAAAAAGATATTGGATGTTGCTGAAAAGTATAATTTTTATGAATATATTGAAAATAAAAATGCGGATACTTTGTTGGTTGCATTTGGAATTACTTCAAGAATTATATTACCTTTGAAAAAGAAGTATTCGATATTTAGGCCGATAAGAATGTTTCCAGTAATTGAAGAATTAAAAGAGATTGCAAAAAAATATTCTAAAATTATTGTAATTGAAATGAATGATGGACAATATAGGCACGAGTTAGAAGCTTTTTTGAAAAGAGATATTTATTCAGTAACACAATTGGGAGGTAAAATTTCATTAAAAGAAATTGAAAATGAGCTTTCAAAGATTTATTCGGAATGATGTTTTACCATTAGGATGGTGTCCAGGATGTGGGCTGCATGCTTTGTTTTATGCTACTTGTGAAGTCCTTGATGAGTTAGATAAAACTAATACTATTATTGTTTCTGGTATAGGTTGTACTGCAAGAGGTGCAGGTTTTTTTAATCTTGATTCTGTGCATGGAATTCATGGGAGAGCAATTCCTTTAGCCGTTGGAGTGAAAGCTGTTAATCCTGATTTGAATGTAGTTGTTTTTTCAGGTGAAGGAGATATTACTGGTATTGGTGGAAATCATTTGTTGCATGTTGCTAGAAGAGATGATAATATTGTTGTGATTTGTAATAATAATGAAGTATTTGCTATGACTGGTGGTCAATCATCACCGACTACAAGGATTGGTGGGAAAACTTTGACTGCGCCTGAAGGGAATGTAATGCAACCTCTTAATATCCAAGGTATTATTACTTCAAATAAAAGATTTTTTTATGCACGGGCTACTCCTGTGTTTAAAGAACATTTGAAAGAATGTTTGAAGCAAGCATTTGAGTATGATGGATTTGTGTTTGTTGAAATTGTTTTTCCATGTATTGAGAATTATTCTAAAAAAATGGATCAAACTATAGCTTGTGTTCTCAAAGATTTGAAAGGGAAATATAAAATTTGTAATGAGAATAGAATGCTTAAGGATGATGAATTGGGAATTTTCAGGAGTGAATAAATGACTAAAATAATTATTTATGGAAATGCAGGACAGGGAGTAAAGCTAGTAAGTATTATTTTAGCAAATATTTTACAAAATCAAGGTTATCAGATTGCATTGTCTCATAGATATTCACCATTAGTTCGTTCTGGAGAAAGTAATGCTTATCTTATTTTTTCTAAGGATAAAATTGAAAATCCTTTAGTTGAGGATGCAGATTTTGAATATGATTTAAACAAAACTGATTTACAAGTGAAATTATTAAAAAAGTTTGATAGTCCTAGGATGATGAATATGGTTTTATTAGGGGTTGTGTTGAATGATTTAAAGATAAAAGTAATTAGTGAAGATATTAAAAAATTTTTGCCTAAAAAGCTTGTTGAAGAAAATCTTAGTGCGATTATGAATGGTTATAAATCTTAAATTTTTTTTGTATGAATATAAAGCTAAATACTGAGATTATACTTATTGTAAAACCAAAAATAAAAGTTAAGTTAGGATTAATTACCCATAAATATCCTGCAATTAAACTTGCTGGGAGTGCAATAATGCCTATTAATGTATGAAACGTTCCGAGTGCTGTTGCTCTTATTTTTTTAGTTGATAAATCTGAAATTAATGCTCTTTGATTTGAGTCGATAATAGCGAATGCAATTCCGTAGCATGCAAATAATACTATAAAGGCAATTAAGGAATTAGAAAATATAAACCCTAATGAAGTTAATGAAAATATTAAATATCCTATTGTAATTAGTTTTGTTCTACCAATTTTATCTGAAAGATTCCCAAATGGAATTGAAAGTGAAGCATAGAAAATATTGAATAATATATATAACAAGATTGGAATTATTATTGCTAATCTTTCTGGAAAGAATTGTTGTGCTTTCAATATAAAAAACATATAACTAAAATTTGCAAGTGCGAATATTCCAGAAATTATTAGAAAATATTTTAATGGGTTTGATAGTGTTTTAATACTAAAATTGATATTGTTCTTTTTTTGGAAGGTCTTTTTTTCGGTTACAAAAATCAATGGGAATAGTGAAGCAAAAGAAATTATTGCTGCTATTAATATGATTGTATTAAAGCTTAAACCCCAATACCAGAATAAAATTAGAACTAGGATTGAACCTAATATTGCTCCTGTTGTATCCATTGCTCTATGGAATCCAAATCCTTTACCATGTTTCTTTGGCATTGATTCTGAAATTATTGCATCTCTAGGGGCAGTTCTTATACCTTTGCCTATTCTTTCAAAAGATGAAACTATTAATGCTTGAGGCCAAATTTTGACAAAAGAAAGTAAAAGCTTGAATAAAGATGATGATAAATATCCAACGATTACAAATATTTTTCTTTTTCTTATTTTATCTGACCAATAACCACTAATTATTGTTAAGATATTTGAAATACTGTCTCGAAGACCACCAATAAGTCCAATAATAAAACCGTTAGCACCTAGTGCTGTTAAAAACATTGGAAGAATAGGCATAATCATTTCACTGCTTAAATCATTTAGAAGACTAACAATGCTTAAAAGTTTAACATTTTTGCTAATCTTTTTTTTCATGTTGCTTATTAAGAGGAATATGTTTATAAAAATTTTGTTAGATTTGTTTTTTCTATTACAAGAATATATTTAAATGATTAAAATTGTGGAAAGCTGGGAAGATGAGGTTAGGTTTAACTTATAACGATGTACTTTTGGTGCCGAAGAAGACACCTTTATATTCTCGTGGTGAAGCGGATGTAACTACTAGGTTTACTAAAAATATTTCTTTGAATATTCCACTTGTAAGTTCGAATATGGCTACAGTCACTGAAAATAAAATGGCTATTGCTATGGCTAGGAATGGTGGGCTTGGAGTCATACATCAATTTTGTAGTATTGAAGAGCAAGTTAAGGAAGTTAAAAAAGTAAAAAGGAGTACAAGTTATGTTATTGAAAATCCTTTAATTGTGCAGGATGATATTAATATTTTTCAAGCTGTAGAAATCATGAGGGCGATGAATGTTACTAGTTTGATTGTCATGCATGCTGATGAAATGGTTGGAATTTTTACTTCTAGAGATTATTTATTTGAAGAAAATTTGGATCGGCCTATAAAAGAGGTTATGACGAAAAATGTTGTTACTGCGAATTATGGAATTGGTACTGAAGAAGCCAAAAAAATATTGCATGAGCATAGAATTGAAAAATTGCCTTTATTACAAGATGGAAAATTAAGTGGATTGATTACAACGAAAGATATTATGAAACTTCATACTTGGCCGAATGCGAATAGGGATATTAAAGGAAGATTAAGAGTTGGTGCAGCTGTTGGAGTAAAAGATACTATTGAAAGATCTGCAGCTTTGATTAATGCTGGAGCGGATGTAATTATTTTAGATGTAGCACATGCACATTCTGAGATTGTCATTGAAAGAATTAAAGAATTTAAAAGTCATTTTAGTGTTGATTTGATGGTTGGAAATATTGCAACTGGAGAGGCTGCCAGAGAATTGATTGAAGCTGGTGCTGATGGTTTGAAAGTTGGAATTGGGCCTTCACCTGTTTGTTCAACTCGGACTATTTCTGGGTCTGGGGTTCCACAATTAACTGCTGTGATGGATGTTTGTGAGGTTGCAAGAAGATATGATATTCCTGTTACTGCTGATGGTGGCCTGAAATTCCCAGGGGATATTGCTAAGGCTATTGGTGCAGGTGCATCTTCTATTTATAGTGGTTCTTTATTTGCAGGAACTGATGAGGCGCCTGGAATGATTATGACTAAAGATGGTAAAAGATACAAAAGGTATATGGGAAGTGCTTCATATGATAGTAATCATGAAAGAAAAGAGAATGAGCAAGGAAAGAAATTGAAAGAAAAGATTGATGTGTTTGTTGAGGGAGTTGCTGTATTAGTTGATTATAAAGGGCCTGTTGAGGATGTGATTAATGCGTCTGTGAAAGGTTTGCAATCTGGAATAAGTTATTGTGGTGCTAGGAATATCAAAGAAATGCAGAAGAATGCTGAGTTCATACAAATTACTTTTAATGGTTGGGAAGAAAGTTTGACTAAAGGAAATAAGCTGAGTGAGTGATTTTAAAGATAAATAAATAAAAAAAATTAACACAAAGCTAGTGTTAATGTAACTGTACTTAATTCTGTATCTGTGGAAATAACTTCTACATTTACACCATTAATTTCAAGTTCACTACCTGTGCTGATATAACTAGATGAATAGTCAACATCAATGTCTGCAGAACCTAATGTAACATCTTGGACAGTAATAGTGTGGTCATCTAAAGTTACTGAATCTCCATTGTATAATGTTAATTCTTCGCTTTGTTCATCACATACCATATTACCTTCATAGCTGTTTTCATTGTAATTGCTGTCATCAATTTCTGTGTCTGCAACTTCTATGCTTTGTGAGCATGAAGCTAGCAAAAGTAAACTTATGCCTAAAATCACCATATATATTTCTTTTTTCATTTTTTTATTTAGGTGTTTAATACTTATAAATATTTAGTTGGATGGTTTATATTCAGCGGAGTGCAACGAGCCGAAGGAGTAAAAGGTGCCGCCGTTAAATAGAATCAATGATATCTTTCCATGAATTAACACGATAAATTCCTTGAGGCAATTCATAACTTCTGTTCCAAGGACAATCAAGAAGTAGGATTCTTCTTTTTGAATTAAGGCATTCTAAAGCATATTCTAAAGAATCTTCAATTAAAATATCGACTCCGACAGAATTGCATATTTGCTTCTTTGTTGTTGAACTTCCATTTTGTGAATAATGATTTGTGAAATAAATTTCGGAAAAAACATTTGGAAAATGTTGAGTAATCCATTCTCTTGTTACTTTAGCAACATCGTCTTGTCTGGAAGTTACAACAACTAAATCATTATTCTGTTTTAGAATGTCGACTGATTCTTGAGAATCTAAAACAGGTTTCATATTTTTGAAGTAAAGAGTTTTGTGAAAATCATACACTTTCTGAATTGCTTCTTCTCTTGTTCCTCCCAAAGTTTCCCAAAATCTATAAGAGTGAAATTGTTCTCTAACTAAAGAAGTTCCATAAGTATCATTATGATATTCAATAAAAGCAGGTAAAAAATCTGCAAGGACTTCATCTAAATCAATTCCAATTTTCATACTATTAGGAATTTATCATGTATATAAAAAGATTATTTAAGTGGAAAGATATGCAGGTGATACATTTTATTGGATTTAACATTGCGATTAAGAAAATTTTCTAGAATGAAGTGCAACGAGCCGAAGGAGTTAAGAACAAGCTAGAAAACTATTTATACTATTAAAATATTTCTTTTCTTATGACAATAGAGGATAAATTATTAATTTATGTTTTCGGTGAGTGTCCCATTCTTTTAGAAGATGAATTTCAAAAGAAATATCCAAAGATTGTTGAGGTAGTTAAATATCTATATGAAAGTGCAAGTTGGAGTTACAGGGCGGATGGAAAATATGTGACATTCGATGAACTGGGTATTAGTACTATTACTGAATATGTTCAATTAGTTAAAGATGGTAATCTTGATGCTATAAAAACTTATGAAATATTTAAAGATGTAGTTTAATCTTCCACTTATTGGGATTAAGAGAAGTTAAGTAACTTTTATAAAATGGATTTAATTATTTAAAATTATGAAATTCAATGTTTTAGGAATTGAAAGCACTGCGCATACTTTTTCTGTCGGAATATTTGATGGAGAAAAAATATTAGCGAATGAGAGGGATACTTTTACAACTGTTGAAGGTGGAATGATTCCAAACAAAGTTGCTGAGCATCATGTTGAAATTAAAAATGAAATTCTAAAGAGGGCTTTAGAGAAAGCGAAAATAAAAATTGAGGATGTTGATTTGATTGCTTACTCTGAAGGGCCTGGATTAGCACCTTGCTTGAAAGTGGGTAGAGATTTTGCTGTTGAGTTAGGAGAGAAATATAAGAAAAAAATTCTGGGTGTGAATCATATTGTTGCGCATTTTATGCATGAAGATAAGTATAGAATTTTTGGGGAGTCTTTGTCTATCGCTGTTGGGAATGCTTTTGATAAGTTTGCTAGAGAAATTGGATTAGGGTTTCCCGGTGGACCAAAGGTTGAAGAAATGGCTAAGAATGGAAAGTATGTAAAGTTGCCTTATAGTGTAAAAGGAATGGATGTGGATTTCTCAGGGATTGTGTCCAGGGCAATACAATTGTATCATCAAGGTTATTCAAAAGAGGATTTGTGTTATTCTTTGCAGGAGACTTGTTTTGCAATGTTGATTGAAGTTGCTGAACGAGCATTGGCGCATTGTGAGAAAAATGAAGTTTTATTGATTGGAGGAGTTGCAGCAAGTAAAAGGTTTTCAAAAATGCTTAGTGATATGTGTATAGCAAGGGATGTTAAAGCGTATACAGTGCCATTAGAATATGCAGGGGATCAAGGGGCGATGATTGCATATCAAGGTTTTTTAGAGAGAGAAAGAGTACAGAAAGAGTTTGATTTTAATCCTAGATGGAGAATTGATGATATAGAAACTTTTTGGAAGAAATAAATTTATATAATTGTTTGTATTTATTGCGCTCGTGCTGGGATTCGAACCCAGAAGTCTTGTGGCAAGACAGAGGTTGTTTCATCCTCTGAGCTTAATTAATTTATAGAAAAATTCCCTTAAAAAATGTTGATGTAAAAAAGCTGAAAAATTTTCAAAAAATAAATAAAAAAATTAAAGTTGTGTTAGATTTTCAAGATTTATATTTATGGCTCACATATTGGACAATAAGGAACTATCCCACTTATAGTTCTTCCTGAACCTGAGCATGAAAATAGGCCATCCCAAACTGGGTGTCTAACTTCTGCTCCTTCTATTTCAGAATTGCAATTATTGCAAACATATTCTTGTATTCCATTTTCTTCTTTTACAACTCTATAGACAATGCTTCTTCCTTGTGGGCGCATATATTTTGTTCCATCTGAACCTGTTGCGAATTCTGGAACGAAAAAAAATTGTTTACCTTCATCTAATGCTTTTTTCCAAGAATCTGTTAATTTAAACTCGAGTGTTTCTTCTGTCATTTTTCCTCCGAAATTATTTTAAAAATAAATATAATAAAAAAATTAATAATAAGTTTTACCTTCTTTTGGTTCTAATGGATCTTCATCATCGTCATCATCATCTTTGATTAATTTTTTGAAGATTACTATCAAAGCAATCAAGACGATTAATACGATTAAGATTAAGAAGCCAATCTTTAACCAAGAGTTAGAGCCTTCATTAACATCCATATCCATTTGGATTTCTTTTACAAGATTACCATCGGAGTCTAAAATTTGAATGCTAAATTCGTGTTCACCAGCAGCGTCTGAATCAGGTGTAATTGTTACTGAAACTTTTTCAGATTCTCCACCTTGTAATTCTAATGTTTCCGGTGAAACTTCGCTTGAAGCCCATTGACTAATTCCAGAAACTGTAACTTCATAAGTTGCATCCTCTGTATTAGGGTTTGTAAAACTTAATTCTAATGTTTTAGTTTTTCCTTCTTGACCGGATAATGAAGTTGAACTTGTGCTAACAGAAGTTTCTGTTTCTGTAGTACTATCTGATTCTTCACCATCAACATTTACTGTGAAAGTTTTATCAATACTTTCATGGCCATTATTATAGGTTACTGTAACTGCTAATTCATAATTCCCGGATTCTGTATCTTCAGGAATGTCTAAAACAAAGTCTATTGATTCTGAGGATTCTTCATCTGCATTGTCTTCTTCTTCAGAAGCTAGTTCATCAATGTAACCTGATGCTGAATCTAAGTCTTCCAAAGAAACTTCAACTTTGATGTCTTCTTGTTTTTTATCACCATTATTTTCTACTCTAATTTCAATTTGTAATTCTTCCCCTGCGTTTACTGTGGAATCATAGATTACATCCATAATTTCTAAAGAATTTCTTTGCTTTTCTGTATAAATCTCGTATGATTCTCGTTCATAATCGTCACTATCATAAACTTCAACATATAATGTGTAGTCATTGTCTTCAACATCTAAATCATCTGGGATTTCTAGTTCTAGATTTTTTCTGTATGTAACTCCAGGTTCAATGCTGAATTCGCTTGAAACTGCTTCGACATCATCATATTCATAACCACCAATCCAAACTTTTACTTTAACATCTACTTCACAATCATCAACATCACCATCTGGGCAAGTTGTTGTATCTCCAGTTCCTTCAATGTATACTTTAACTTCTACAGAATTTCCAAGTTCAACTTGTGAAATGTCTCCTGAAGAAACTTCAATGCCATCAAGGTATACTGATTCTATATCATAAAGATCACTATCTGCACTCGCAAAAGTTGCTAAACTGATCAATAATACTAGTGTTGTAATTAATATTTTTAAATTTTTGTTCATCTTAAGGTTCCCCCCTGTTTGATGATTTCTGCTCAAGATTTCACTTATTTAAATGTTATGGTGATAGTGAATAGAAATGATTACTTTTTTGTGGTTATGTTAAATATGAATTATTTGTTCCTTTACAGAGATACTTATTTCATCTTTAGAATTTCATTAATTTCATCATCAGAAATTGAACAACCTTTGAAACGCATTCCCCAGATTATAGCTTCTAACATTTCTTTTTTGTTTATCACATTAGAATTTGTATATTTATCTAATATTCCAAGTTCGTATGCGATTATACTTAATTCTGTGGATCTAAATATTTTGATATTTGAAAATTCTTTTAAAAATTGTTTAAGATTGTTTTCGTTAACTTTTACTTTTGTGTGGAGTTTATTACGAAATATATTTGCAAGAAGCTCTGGGTTTTCGATGATTAATCTTGTTGTTCTTTCATCAATAACTACAGCATCTGCGTTGATTTCTTTTGCTAAAACTAATGCGCTTAATTCACCTCTATCAATTATTGACATATATTGGTCTTTGACAAAAAATATTTGGTTGACTATACTTTTTAATTCTTCTTCTTTGTTTAATAAATGTTCAGGATAAATTTTTATAATCCCTTTGTCAATTATTTCTTGAATTTGTATTGCTTCAAGTTTGAATTTTTTTATTTTTATTGGGACGTCGATAATTTCTTCTTTTACTTCTTGGGTTATGTAAAATTCACCCTTATATTTTTCTTTTAATGGTTTTAAAATCCAAAGAAAATTATTCATTGCTAAACTAATTATAGTGCTTGCATCAAAAACTAAAGTTTTCATATGGAGAATATCCTCCGAACTGTAGTCATACGCTGTTTAATAGAAATTTTTGTACTTGGGTCAATGTCGCTTAATTTTGTTTCTCCTAAGTAGCCCATAAGTTCCCATTTAGTTATTCCGAGTAAATCTGCAGCTGTACCAACTGAGAAACCATGCTCGTAAATTCTTTCTCCTTTTTTGATCTTTGCGTGTTCTAAGGCTTCTGTTAAGTACATACCAAACTTTTTTTCGAATGTGGAAATTTCTTCAAATATTTTTTTTATAGTTTTTTTGTATTCATCAATAAAATTTTTTTCTAATTGGGATTTTGCTAAAAAAAGATTTTTTGAAGTATTTTCTTTGAATCTTTTTAATTGGGGAGTTGTTAGTCTACTTCTGTTAAGAATTCTTGATAGTGAGAATATTATTACTGATATTGATGTTGAATCTGTATCTTGAAATATTCCGTTTTTTCTAATGCAGGTAGAACTTTTTTTAATAATTCTATAATATCTTTACGGATTTCTTCGTTCATGAAAAATTATAAGTGAAATGATATTTTAAAGCTTTTGTCTTTTTTCGATTATTTAGGTATTTCTAAAAATTGCACATAACATAGGACTTATGAGAAGTTCAATTTCTTCAAATAAGATTCTTTGATCTTTTTTATTATATCTTCATGCAGAACTTTATTAGATGCTACGAATGATTTTAGCCATTTATTATCTGATTGAGTATAACTCAAAGAATTTCCGTACAAGTCAGTAACTTTTCCGCCTGCTTCTTCCAAAATTATTTGAGGCGCGCAGGTATCCCATTTATTTGCTCTAAAATTTGTATTTATATGAAAATCTGCTTCATGAGAAGCAATCAACCCAAGCTTTATACCTACGCTGCTTTCAGGTATCTTTTTTTTCACAATAAATATCTCTTCAATCTTGTCTTCTTCTCTTTTTTCTCCGTGAGGAATCCTTGTGACCATCGCAGCATCTTTCAGATATTTAGTTTTACTTACTTTTAGCTTATGATCTTTTCCATCAATCCTTACATATGATCCTTGACCTTTTTGAGAAAAATAAAGAAGGTTTTTTGCGGGAGCATATACGACTCCGAGAATAGGTTTTCCATTTTCACACAATCCTATCATTATTGAAAAACCATCTCTTCCATTTTTGAAATCTTTTGTTCCATCCAATGGATCGACCATCCATACGCGAGAAAGACCTTTTTTTATCATTCCTTTCTCTTCAGAAAGGATAGAATCCTTAGGGAATTCTTCTGATAATCTTTTCATAATATATTTTTCTGATTCTATATCTGCTGAAGTTACGAAATCAAATGAATCACTTTTAGTTTCTGTTTGTAATCCATCTTCTCTCATCTTCATAACTATTTTTCCTGCACAGACAGTTATATCAATAATTTTTTCAAGCATAAGAGAATAAAATATAATGTCTTTCTTAAAGTTATCGTTAAAAACATCCTTTTGTATAGTTAGAAAATTGTCCCCTTAGTTAGCTCCTGAAATTATTGAATAGAATATCGAAATTTAACGAAGTTGAATTTTGAGAATTGGAGTGAAGTGCAATCAAAAGCTTTAAAAGATTTTAATTAATTGCAGTTTGTATGAAACATTTATTTGTAATAAGACATGGGGATTATAAAGGTAAAGATTTGTCAGATTTAGGAAGAGATCAAATCAGAAGAATTGCTGATGATATGAAAGTAATTGTAGGAAATGGGTATAATGGGCACTATTTATTATCTTCTCCTGTTATAAGAGCAGAACAAACAGCAGAAATTATTGCACAAGCTTTTGGCTTAGAAACATTTGAGAGAAATATACAACTTTTTGTAAACAATGGAACTGCAGAAGAACTTAAAGCAATTGATGGAATGATTACACCTCATAATAATAATGATATTGTTACAATCATAACTCATCAGGATGTGGTAGGTACTTATCCTCGTCATATTGTGAGAACATTATTTGGAAGAAATTATGATCTACGAATACCAAATAAAGGGGAAGGAGTTCATCTGGATTTAGAAGCAAAGAGATATCAAATGCTTCCTTTTAAAGGAGAAGGAGTTCATCTGGATTTAGAAGGAAAGGCATATCAAATGCGTCCTTTTTAATTTTGTTTTTATATAAAGCTTATTTCTAAATTGGATTTAACACTAAAGAAAGAAGTTTTTGGAGCGAAGCGAAGGAGAGTTCGGGCTGACTCGTCACTTCAATGACTCAAAGAAACTATCAATATGAGAAATTGCATCTTCAAAAGTTTCATACCTTGCAATTTTCACATTTGAATTTCCCCTAATCATGGCTGATAATCTTTTATTTTGCTGCTCCCTATACAAACATAACATTTTTTTATTCATATCTTCAGCTTTTCCGATTTCATATCCAACACCAAGTGATGGAGTGGAAACTTCTGCAATAACAACATCTGATTGACGGACCCAATCCATATCGCGATTGTAAATCCATTCATCAGATGGACCATCTTCTCCAAATTCAGTTAGGTTTCCATTGCCAACATGCTCTGTTAAAACTTGACCATATTGAGTGAGGTGTTGGATTAGTTGAAGATACAATTCCTTATCGTCTCTTCCACCACGAATTGAACCCGCAAAATATATTTTCATAGTTATAATTATAGCAAAAATTGCAAGGATTTAAATGTTTTGCGAGCCAACAGGAATTGAATATAACACTAAAGAAAGAAGTTTTTGGAGCGAAGCGGAAGGAGAGTTCGGGCTGACTTTCATTTTTAATCTTCATATAGAAAATACATAATATTTTTAAAGTTTGTTGAATTCTTTTGAATCATGGGAGATTCAATACCAGTAGATTTGCCTAGAAGAGTAACAGGTGAAACTCTTGAACAAGCTTGTATAAAGGCTGCTAAAGAATTGGGATATAGAGCAAAATCTGTAG
>JAGWAA010000025.1 GCA_018302165.1 Candidatus Woesearchaeota archaeon | reverse complement strand
TCAAAGATTTTCTCATCTGGAATTCCAATATCTATATCTACAAGAACACGATTTGAACCATATATATTTGCTGCAAAACCACCTGTTATCTGAAATGGAATTTTGTGTTCTTTTAAAA
The DNA here is from genome assembly GCA_018302165.1 of Candidatus Woesearchaeota archaeon. Lineage (GTDB taxonomy): Archaea > Nanobdellota > Nanobdellia > SCGC-AAA011-G17 > GW2011-AR17 > JAGVZZ01. The sequence goes on along the minus strand of JAGWAA010000025.1, from coordinate 8,228 downwards.
TACCAATAATCCAAGTAAAGGCTTCTTTAGTTTTTCTCATAATATTTATTATCCAGAGATTATTATATATAAATTTAGCTCACATGAAAAATTGTATTTAATATCTAGCTTATGCGAAGTTACGAGCTAAATTTAGATTTAGGATTTAAAAGGTTTAAGAAAAAAGTAAGAGCGGAACGGGGTGTTTGGGGAGGTGTCCCGCTCTATGAGTATTTGTTGTGTAATACTAAGTATGATACGCATGGAGTTTATAAAGAAAAAGAACACACTATACATAAAGCTTTTAAATGAAATCTCTCGAAAGTGAAGATAAATAAGTTGTTATCTAAATTATGGATGAAAAATAGAAAAATCTTACACAACACTTATAAATATTTGATTTAACGACTGAATAATGGTATTGCTGAATGGACCTTATTGGTTTATGAGTTTAGATTCTTTATTTAATTTAGTTTATGTGTTAATAACTTTACTCATTGGAGGATTAAGTTACAAAGCATATAAATTAACCGAAGAAAGAAAATACAAATATTTTGCAGTTGCATTTGGATTAATGAGTATTGCATTCTTTGTTTATTTTACATCTACAATTTTATTGACAACACATATCTCTAGTAATGTAACAAGTATACTTACTGGATTTGATTATGCTTTCTTGGTGTATGTATTTTTTACAATGATGGCGTATGCGTTACTATTTATTACTACATTAAAGATTGAAGACCATAAAATTAGAACTTTAATTTTGACATTAATGTTTACCTTAACTGTCGTTGCATACCAATATTATTTGAAGTTTCATATAGCTATGTTTGCAGTTTTATTTTTATTAACATATAACTTTTATGATAATTATTTAGAAAAGAAAAACTTTAATGCAAAGTTAGTATTTATATCATTCTTTTTATTAACCTGCGCACAATTATTTTACTTAGCGGAAATTTATAATGGATTATTTTATGTTGTTGCAGTTATAATGCAATTAGTCGGATTTTTAGTATTATTCTATATGTTATTGAGGATTTTGAACAATGGGCGAGAGAAGAGAAAAGCTTGATATTATCAAGGATATATTAGAAGCAATTAGAGATAAAGGTGGAAGTATTAAGCCTACACATTTATTGTATAAGTCAAATCTATCCCATGATTCTATGAAAAAGTATGTTTCTGAGCTAATGGAAAAAGAAATGGTCCTAGAAAACGAAGATCAAAAAACCAAAGAAAAAAAATATGGAATTACAGACAAAGGATTAAAGTTTTTATCAGATTATAAACAAATCAAAGAATTTACAGATAGTTTTGGATTCTAAAAGTTTATTAATTTTTTAGTCTTAGTAAATAATATGCTAAAGAAAAAGAGTTGGATTTGGTGGTTAACTATCTTTGCGAATTCAAATGTAACTACAACCTTATATCCTAATATTTATTTGGGAAAAAATTATTATAATTCTAACTTAATTGGGAAAAAAAGAATATTGAAACATGAAGAAATTCATCTTAAACAACAGAGAGAGACTGGTATTTTGAAATATTTATTTTTGTATATCTTTATCTTACCTTTATTTTGGAATAAATATAGATTTAACTGGGAATATGAAGCATATATCCAATCTGGAACTTCAACTAAGAATACTTTAAAGTATTTGAGAAAATGGAATTATGGTTGGCTAAACAACAAATGACTATTTCTTTTTTAACCACCACCAAAGTATACTTAAAATAATAAAAATAATAATTGAAGCTAAGACAATAAAAATTGGTTCAAAAGTTGCTACTTCACCAGATTCCATCATTAATGCGCCTGTAATTGAATAATCAGAAAAAAAACTAATTCCGAATATTACTCCTATACCTAATGCTATAAATAAACCAAATTTTTTTCCAGAAAACTTTGTTTGCATTGAAGGATTAAACATACTTATGATTAATTAGTATAGATTAAAATAGTTTTTGATTAGAAAACATTAAAAACTTAAACCCTATTAAAGCATCTATGAAGAAGAAGTATTTTAGTTCTGATAAAGTAAAAATCTCTTATGATCTGAGTTTTAGGAATAAAAAGAGACCATTACTTGTTTTCTTACATGGACTTGGAGGGAATAGTACAGAATGGAAATATACTCTAGAAGAAGCTAAAAAGAGAAATTTTAGTACATTGTTAATAGATTTAAGGGGCCATGGATTTTCAGATATACCAGAAGAAGCGAATAAATATACACTAGAATGTTATGCAAAAGATTTACGAGGAATCCTTGAGAAAGAAAAAATAAAGAACTATGCAATTGTAGGTCATAGCTTTGGGGGAGTTATTGCAATAATTTATTGTACCATATACAAAGATTTACAACCTAAAGGATTAGTCTTAATTGAAACTACATATAAATATCCTTATAAAAAAAATAGAGAACTTAATGTTAATCCAATATTTTGTTGGGTACTAAGACATTTAGTATATTATGGGATTATAACGAATAAAGTATTTTCTGAAAAAAGAAGAACATTTGATGCTAATCAGGTTTTAACAGAAAATATTATATTTAAAATTTATGATGAGATTTATCATACTGCATTCAAAGTTATCTTTGATTCATTAGATGCAACAAAAAAATTCTCTGATGAAAGAAATAAAGAAGTAGAAACAGCATTAAAAAGTTATAAGGGACCAATATTAATTATAGGCGGAAAAACAGATAATACCATCCCTCTTCAAAAAGTAAAAGATATGAGAAAATTGATACCAAATTCTAAATTAGAAATTTTTGATGGAGGGCACTTATTACCTTTAGAAGACCCAAAGAACTTTAATCTAAAATTATTTAATTTTTTAATGACGATAATCTAAAATGTATTTATTTTTTATAGCTGAGTCTTGATTTTTAAATATGGGGTTTTGATCAAATAAATAAAGTTTAACTTGAGGTTGCAAATTTTTTTGATTATCTCTATGATTATTGTAATATTCTTTGTATTCTAAATTTATAGCTAATAATTCATTTAATATGTCTTTTTCTAATTCATTTTTTATTTGATTAGAAATAGTAATGCCTTTTTTTAATTCAATATGAATATCAAAAGAAACATTTTGATTGTTATCATTACCACAACTTAACATAAATCTATTTATTTTTTCAGCATAAACAGATTTTTGTAGAGTATTACTTATTTGTTCAGGATAAATATTATTTCCACCAATTGAAATTGTACCATCAACTCTACCTGCAACATATAAAAAAGGTAACTTTAAAGTTTTATTCTTTTTCAAGAAATCTTTTAATTTTTGAGGTTCATGTTTATTTAATATTGAAAGCATTTCATTATAAGAGATTCTTCCACCAAAATCGTGAAGATTATATTTTATCTTAGGAGAAACAGTTGATGGATCTAAAATAGTAATCGAAAAATCATTTTCTTTTGTGTTCTCGATATAATGTGTTAGAGGATTATATTGAAAAATAATTGCATTTTCAGAAGTATGAAACAAATCTTGGTTTAATTTAGTATTATTTAATGCTAACTTTCGAATAAATTCAGAAAAAGGAGTTTCAAAACCAACACCTATATCAATATCAGAGGCACCATAAGAAGAGATGATTATTGAATTAGGATTTTGAAGTTTTTTTCTAATATATTTTTTCCATTCAAGGGATGTTGATTCACCACCTGTAATTATGTCAATTTTATAGTCTTTCCATTTTATTTCATTTTTATCAAAAAGATTTTTTAAAAATGGAGGGTAACCTGCAATGATATATTTATGATTCTTTCCAAGTTGTTCTAATGTACGAATAATATTTTCTGGATCAGCAGTAGTATTCTTTACAAGGCAGTAATGTTCTACAATTTCACAGAATTTTAAACCTGTAGCCCAAGGTCCAGAAGACCAAGCACTCATAACAATATAATCTTTATTATGGGCACTAAAAGTATAAAAAAATTCAAACTTTGCCATTTTAAAAAGTAAACTTTCTTCCTCAATAGAACGAATCCAATTTGTAGGCTGCCCTGAAGAACCTGAAGATTCTTCAATATTACCCTTTTTAGGGAATTTATTATTAATACAACGAGACTCATAAGAATATTTTTTAATATAATTAGATTTATCAGTTACTGGTACTTTTGAAATACTATAATATTTTTTATCTTTCGTAAATTTTTTGTAAGCCGGAACATTTCTCTGAGCAAACTTGTAGATATTTATAGCTTTAAATTTAGAAAGATATTCTAACATATTTGGGTTTGAATGCTCAATCAAAAATTTAGAAATAGTATAATTGTTTAATATAATTCTTTCAAAAAAGTCTATTGAATTAATTAATATACCCCTTTTTACCATCAAAAGTTTCTAGTCAATAAAGGATTATAAACCTTTTTATCTAGATTTAGTGACATAAAGCTTATAAATTAGGTGTCATTGAGCAGTAGTTATGCCTTTTGATAGAAAAACCCCGGAATTGGATGCAGTAGCAGGAAAAGTTGTGCTAGAGTTTGTTAGACATGAACATCCAGAAAGATTTGAAGGTTTTTTAAAAGATACTGGAAAGAATGAAGATGAATGGGAAAGAACAGTTTCAATATCACATACTGAATTTTTAAAATTACAAGGATTAGTTTATGATATTTGGGGAAAAATAGATCCTTGGAGATTTGTTGAAGTTGGGAGATATATTACTAAAACTGATAATCCAGCAGTAAGTACTGCAAAAAAATTAGGGTCAACAGCAGCAGTCGTAACTTTATCTGGGATGAAATCAAATCCTAAATTAAATATTGATTCTGAAATAAGGCCATTAACTGTAAGTGTAGAAGAAGTTGATGGAAAAAGAATTGGAAGAGCTTTAATTGCACATGATAACTTAGGGTTTGTTGACGAAAAATATCTAACTGCACCGACTACATCAGCAGGATATCTTAGCGGGATTCCAACTCTTTGGGGATTTAATCCTATGAATGTTCAAGTTAGAATGGTTGACCAAGGATTAGAAGATATTATACAAAATGAATTTACTGGGGTTAGAATAGATTTTACAAGAGACGATAAAGGAAATTGGTTAGATAATCTTGGTAGAACTATTGCTGGAAGAATAAGCTTGAATGAAACTCCATACACAAATGTTCCAAATAAACATAAAACTTATAGAATTAAAGAATCTAATAAATTATTTGTTGGTGATCCAGGACGATTCTTAAGACTTAAAAAAGAGGATTATGAAGAAGTAGATTATGAAACACAACCTATGCATAAAGTTTACGAAGATATTTTTGGAACTGATGAAAATGGAAATCAAGTATTAGTTGCAAAGGGAGGAACTTATTTTGGAGGACCATTCTCAGTCTATGAATTAGAATGGGAAGAAAGACCTTTGAATTGGATTTCAAAATTAGTTGTTAATATTACAGAATGGTGGAGAAGTGGAACCTCAAGGGATGTTATGCATGAGATTGCGAGAAAAGAGACACTTGAAAATGCACTCAAAGAAAAAGAATTAGAACTTGCACAACAACAAACTCAACAACTAAGATTACAAATGAGTACAATTACTAGAGAAAGAATGATTGCTTTAGAAGAGAAAGAAGAACTCAAAAGTAGGATGTATAGAGGACTTCATGATAGTAAACATGAATTTGCAGATTTGTATGGACAGGCTTTAGGATTTATGATTAATATGATAGAGATGGCTGAAGAATACCTTCATAGAGGAGAATTAGAAGATATTTGTAAGCAAACATTAGGGGATAGAGGAATAAATTCTTCTGAAGATTTACGAAAGCAATATTGGTCAAAAGGAACAATTGAGAATCAAAGAATAGATACAATTGATTTATTTGAGATTTATAATAAGATTAGAGAATTGGCAGAAGAAAGAAAAGAAGATGAAAAAGAGGGAATATTCTTTAAACAATTTATTAATTTTAGTTATTCATTAGATGCATTAGTTGAAATAGGAGAAACTGGTTCTACAAATATTCAAGAAAGATTAGATTCAATAAAAGGCCAAACAACAACTGAAGCTGTAGATTATAAAGCTATTATAAGAGAAACATTAGATAGCCATATCAAATTAGCATATCCAAATGTAAAAATAGGATGGGATATTCCAGATATAAAAATCAAAGGAACATCAGATGATTTTAGAGTTATTGCTTTTAATGTTTTAGATAATGCTTGTGAAGCTGCAAGTATTGAAGCAAACCCTGAAGTAAATATTAAAGTTCGAAATTATGATTCTGGTATTGAGATTATTACTGAAAATACAGGTAGTATTTCAGATACAAACTTAGAAAAACTAAATCTTGCTGGAAGAGTAGATAGGTTTTCAACAAAAAGAGGAGAGCAAGGAGGATATGGGACAATGGCAGTAAGTAGAATTCTTGCATTATATGGAGGAGTAAGTAAATATTCTAGAGGAGAAAATATTGTAACACATACTGCAAGGATACCAAGACATAGAATAATATAATAAATAATTAAAAAGAACTAATTTTAGGATTAACAGCTTCAGCCTCATTATGGATTACAGATTCTATTAACTCAACAGCTTTTGGTCCATATGAACCCATAGTTAATCTTTTATTACAAATAAAAACCGGGAAATTTCTAACTTCAGTAACTTCTGGTCTATCACTAACAGCATTTGCAACGGAACTATAAACAATTAAACCAGATAGACGACCTTCTAACTTTTCACCAGATTTTGTTAAAGAATCCCAAGCAGTAATTTCTCTTAAGCCTTCTTCACTACCTTCATTCATGATAATATCTTGAAGAACATAAACTTCATCACCAATTTGCCAATCATTAAATAATGCTAATCCAACTTTAGCTTCAGCAGAATTTGCACTTGCAGCTGTATAAGGAACAAATTTGTTTTCTTTAGTATTATGTACATCTTTATGTATTCTATTTGCTCTTTCTAAAGCAGCATAAATATCAGTTCTAACTTTCTGATCGTTATCAATTATTAATACTCTGTATACCATTTTATTTATCCTCCAAAGTCTTTCTTTGTAAGTAGTAAAAACATATAGTAAGTATATAAACTTTACGGCACTATAAAATAGTTAATAGAGCCCTGAAAGGGGATTGAACCCTCAACCTATTGCTTACGAAACAATTGCTCTACCATTAAGCTATCAGGGCAAAATCTAAAGTTGTTTTGCTAAATCAGAACCAAACTTTTTTTGGCAGGCACTACAAACATATTTACCTTTAATAATCGTGCCATGAATCTTGCCTAAGAAAGTATCTTCAATTTTAGATTTACAAATTGCACATTTTTCCATTAAAAAATGGAACAATTAACTTTATAAAAACTTATTGGAAATTATAATGCATGAAAAGGCTAGCTGTAATTGATCAAGAGAAATGTAATCCAATACATTGCGGAGACTATTTGTGTATCCGGATGTCGCCTCTAAATAGAAATGGGATTGAAGCAATCTATAAAGGGAGCAATGGGAAAGCACATATCAATGAAGATCTAGCAACTGATGCATTGCAAGTCTGTGTTAATATTTGCCCAATGAATGCAATACATATGGTTAAGTTACCAGACCAATTAACACAAAAACCTGTACACAGATATGGAAAAGATGGGTTCATGCTTTATAATTTGCCTTATCCTGCTTTTGGGTCTATCTTAGGAATACTTGGAAGAAATGGTATTGGAAAAAGTACTGCAATTAAAATTTTAGCTGGAAATCTGAAACCAAATTTAGGAGAAGCTGAAGTTGAAAGAAGCTGGGAAGATTTAATAAAATTATACAAGGGTACTGAAGTTTACAAATTATTAGAGAAAATAAAAAATGGACAAATCAAAGTTGCATATAAACCGCAAGCAGTTGATTTAATCGTAAATAAATCCGAAGGAAAAGTTATTGATATGCTTAGGAAAGTGGATCAAAGAAATAAATTGGATATTATTATCAAGGAATTAACAATGGAAAGTATTCTAGATCGGGAAATGAATCAGTTATCTGGAGGAGAAATGCAAAGAGTTGCTATTGCTGCAACAATTTTGAAAGAAGCAGACCTGTATATATTTGATGAACCGGCATCATTCTTAGATATTACATTTAGAATAAAAGCAGCAAGGATGATTAAAACATTAGCAGAAGATGAGAAAGCAGTTATAGTAATTGAACATGATTTAGCAACATTAGATTTTATTTCTGATCAAATGCAAATTCTCTATGGGGAGCCTGCTGTTTATGGAATAATTTCACAATTG
>JAGWAA010000024.1 GCA_018302165.1 Candidatus Woesearchaeota archaeon | reverse complement strand
TTGAAAGAATTTGGTTCTAATACTAAGATTGGAACTGTTATTGAAGTTAGTAATGTTGATGGTGATGATTTGAAAATAGCTTTGGAAGAAATTACTGGATTGACTTTGGATGAAAATAACTTTTCTGTAGAATTTGTTGGTGGGAGTTTAGGTGAGAGTTTTTACAAGCAAATGGCGATTGCTCTTTTATTGGCTTATATTTTAATGGGGATAGTTATCTTTATTGCGTTTAGGGTTCCTGCGCCTTCATTTATGGTAATCTTTGCTGCGTTTGCAGATATGTTATGTACTCTTGCTGTAATGGATTTAATTGGGATGAAACTTTCTACTGCTGGGATTGCAGCTATATTATTACTAGTTGGATATTCTGTTGATACAGATATTTTGTTGACTACTAAATTATTAAAACGTGGTGAAGGAACTTTGTTTACGCGTTTAATTGATTCTATGAAAACTGGATTGACTATGACAGCTACTTCATTTGTAGCTATTAGCATTGCCTATTTCTTAGCAAGTTCTTTAGTATTGAAACAAATGTTTTTGATAATTATGATTGGTTTAATTTTTGATGTGATTATGACTTATGGAATGAATGCTGGTATGTTAATTTGGTATCTAAAAAAGAAGAAGGTTGAACAATGAAAAAATTTATGTCTTTTAGAATTTGGATATTAATCATTGCTTTGATTCTTGGATTAATTATTTTAGCGCCAAATCCTTGGGCTGATGGTATTGAAGTTGTTTCTGTTGATGCGAATAGTGATGCTGTTAGTAATGGATTGAATATTGGAGATATATTGTTGAGTATTAATGATTATGAAATTAATAACGTCGGAGATGTTGATATTGCTTTAGCTAGTTTAGTTTATTCAGAACAGGAAATTAAAATTAAGACTAGTGAAGATTATGAAACTTATACAATTACTAACGATATTCTTTTTGATGTTGATGAAAATTTAACTATTAGTGATTCTGAACTTTTTGTTGAAGGAAGTAAGTTATTAGAAATTAATGGTGAAATTATTGATGATTATGATGAATTTAATGAAATTTATAATGAATTAGTTCCAAAGAGGATTATTAAAATCGTTACTGAAAATGAGAATATTGCTTATTTATCCAGAGAGATACCAAAAATAATTGTCTCTGAAGAAAAAACATCTAATTTAATTTTTGGTTTAGAATTTACAGGTGGGACTAGAGTTTTATTAAAACCTATTGGGGAAGATATTAGTGAAGATGATATTAATAATTTGATTGATGTTTTGAGTAATAGATTGAATGTTTATGGATTATCTGATATTAAAATTAGAAGTGCTGAAGATTGGGATGGGAATAAATATGTATTAGTTGAATTAGCTGGAGTTACTCAAGATGAAGTTCGAGATTTGATTTCACAGCAAGGTAAGTTTGAAGCTAAAATTGGGGATGATGTTGTTTTCAATGGTGGAAATAATGATATTCCTTATGTTTGTAGAGATGATGGTACTTGTTCTGGAATAAGAAGTTGTGAGGATTATCAAGATGGAAGTGTTTGTGAGTTTGAGTTTTCTATTACTTTGAGTAATACAGCTGCTGCAAAACAAGCTGAACTAACTAGTCAGTTAGCAGTTGTTAATGAAGATGGAAGAGGTTATTTAGAGTTACCTTTGGATCTTTATTTAGACGGTGAACTGGTTGATAGTTTGAGAATCTCTGAAAGTTTGAAAGGGCAGGCTACAACTCAAATTTCTATTTCTGGTTCTGGGACTGGTGCATCACAAGATTTAGCTATTGAAAATGCTTATCAAGAAATGAAATCATTACAGACAATCTTAATTACAGGTTCATTACCATTTGATATTGAAATTGCAAAAATGGATACAGTTTCTCCAGTTATGGGAGAGATTTTTTTGAATAATATGTTGTTAGTTGCAGGATTGGCTATTGTTGCTGTTGCATTAGTAATTTTTATTAGGTATAGAAAGATTAAATTTGTATTGCCAGTAATGGGAACTTTAATTTGTGAATTATTTTTGATACTTGCTTTTGCAGGATTAGTAAAATGGAATATTGATATGGCTGCGATTGCGGGTATACTTGCTGCTATTGGTACTGGGGTTGATCATCAGATTGTTATTATTGATGAGGCTGTGAATGGGAAAAAAGGAAGTAGAATGAGTGATAGAATGAAACGTGCATTCTTTATTATTTTTGCAGCATTCTTTGCTACAGTTGCAGCTATGTTGCCTTTGTGGAATGCTGGTGCTGGATTGTTCAGAGGGTTTGCATTAACAACTATTGCTGGGGCTACAATTGGTGTTTTATTGACGAGACCTGCTTTTGCTTCTTTTATTGAAGCTATTGATGAGAGAGAAGAGGAGAAGGATTAATTTTTTTTAAGAAAACTATTTAAATTAATATGATATGAATATTGTAGAGGTGATATTATGGCAACTGTTGAAAATCAAATTTTATTAATATCTTATATAACTCTAGCTGCGGTTATAGCAATGATTTATGGGATGAGAAGAATTTTCTTGTTAGAAAGAAAAATTGAAAGTCTTGAAAAAGGTATTCTAGGAAGAAAGAGAAAGAAGTAAACTTTCATAAGTTTTTTAAATTAATTTTAAATTAATTTTGATTAATGGTATTTTTGAAAACACCTGAGGTTGGACAATTGGCAATTAAGGCTGATTTTTTTGTTGGTCATTATGGTTTTGTTGAAGGACCTTATCATCGTATAAATGAAGGTGGTCTTTTAATTGTTGGAAAAGATAGCAAGGGCTTAGAATATCGACCTAAAGTAGGGCCTATTTCAAGAGGAACATATGTTCTTCCTTCGAAATATCAGTATTCAGTACCAGTAGGTAGCATTGAACAGGATTTACCAGCAATCTTTTTTTCATATACTTTGGCTCATAATTTTTGGATGTCGGAGGAGGTTATCGATGCGTATAATGATGATGAGGATTTTACTGGAAAATTTAAATTAGAATTATTTGATGGTGCTGATTTAATTCCTTTGGAAGGGAATGTTGAAAGATTGTTTAAGAAGGTTACAACAGAATGTGCGGCAGAATTTGCGGAATCTACTGCTAATGGGAATCTAGTTAATCATTTTCAAGGTGTTTTTAATTGTAGAAATAATCCTGAATTAGAAGAATTTTTAGGAAAATATAGAGCTATTTCTTAAAGGTTACTTTTTTAAACATTTGTTCTTTTTATTTTATTATGAAATTAGGAGTTTTATTTTCAGGAGGAAAAGATAGTAGTTATGCTGCTTATTTAGCTAGTCAAAATAATGAATTGGTTTGTTTAATTACTATTCATTCTAAAAATTTGTATAGTTATATGTTTCATACTCCATCTATTTCTAAGACGAAATTGCAGGCAGAAGTTATGAATTTACCTTTGATTGAAGTTAATACTAAGGGTGAAAAAGAAATTGAATTAAATGATTTGAAGGATGCAATTATTGATGCTAAGAAAAAATATAAAATCGAGGGGATTGTTACAGGTGCTGTTGAAAGTGTTTATCAAGCTTCTAGAATACAAAAAATTTGTGATGATTTAGGTTTAGAAGTTTTTAATCCATTATGGCAAAAGAATCAAATTGAGTTGTTGAATGATTTGATAAAAAATAAATTTGAAGTAATTATTGTTGCTGTTGCTGCTGAAGGTTTTGATACTTCTTGGTTGGGTAGGAAAATTGATGTGAATATGATTGAGGAATTGGTTAAATTGAATAAAAAATATGGAATTAATCCTGCTTTTGAAGGTGGTGAGGCTGAATCTTTTGTTTTGAATTGTCCTTTGTTTAAAAAAAAATTGAAAGTTGTAAATAAAAGAATTATTGATGATAGGATAGAGGTGGAATTAGAATGATTCTGGTTATTTCTGTTTGTAAAGAAAAATTGCATGAGTTAGAGTTTGTTAAACCAATTATTGATATTGTTAAAAATTGTAAAATTGTGCATTATTCTAACTTGAAAAAAAGTGATTTGGAGAATGCTGAAAAAGTTATTATTTGTGGGACTAGTTTGAAGGATAATGAATTCTTAAAACATTTAGATAAGTTTAGTTGGTTGAAAACATTTGATAAACCTGTATTAGGGATTTGTGCTGGGATGCAAATTATTGGTTTGGTTTTTGGTGGAAAGTTAATGAAGAAAAAGGAAATTGGTTATTTTAAAGAAAATTTGAAAGGATTTTTTGGATTGAATGAGGTTGAAGTTTATCATTTGCATGGAAATTATGTTGAGTTCACCAAGGAGTTTAAGGTTTATAACAAAGGAATTCCACAGGCGATTTCTTATGGTAATATTTATGGAGTGTTATTTCATCCTGAAGTTAGACAGAAAGATTTAATAAAAAATTTTATAAAAAATTAATCTGTATATTCTACTAATGAGAATATATTATAATCTGGTAGTTTTTCTCTGCCTTTGAGGTTTGAAATTTCTATTAAAAATGCACATTCAGTAACAATACCACCAAGGCTTTCGATTAATTGAGTTGTAGCTTTTGCAGTACCGCCTGTTGCTAATAAATCATCAATCAATAATACTCTTTCTCCAGGAAGGATAGAATCAGTATGAATTTCTAAGGAATCTGTACCGTATTCTAATGCGTAATCGATTCTTCTAGTATGTGCAGGAAGTTTGTTTGCTTTCCTTACTGGTACGAAACCTACGCCTAACATATATGCTAGAGTTGCACCAAGGATGAATCCGCGACTTTCGATTCCAACTACTTTGTCGATTTTTCTACCTTTATATCTGATTTTGAAGTATTTCATGACATCTCTAAGGCCATTTGGATCTTTAAGTAAGGTTGTTATGTCTCTAAAAAGAACGCCTTGTTTAGGAAAATCTGGAACCAAACGAATTTTTTCTTTTATTTCGTCTACCATGGTTTATGATAAAAGAATTTAGTTTATTAAAGATTATTATACTGGTTAGTAGGTTATTGGATTTATCTCTTTTAATCTTCTCTTTATAGCATCTATATTGCGTTCGTTATTACTATAGATTGTGAACATAGTAGTTCCTTTTTTAATTTCTCTATTTGCTCTTACTCTTAGGTAGACTCCAGCAGTTTTTTCATCTGGGGCTCCTGCCATTGTTGCTATCTTGTTTATTTTTTGGTTGTCAATAAATGTAATTTTTCCATCTTTGGTTGCATTAACATTATAGAAATATTTTGCTTTTGGAATTATTGGATATTTATGGCCGCCTTGTGCTTGGATTATTTCTAACATTTTCTTATATGCATTTCCTGATTCTATTGCATTTAGAACTTTTGGTAATGGGTCTTTTTCTCCAACCAATTTTAACATTTCTGTTGCTAAAAATATTGCTTTTTCTCGTAAATCATTTGGGCCATCACCTTGTAAAACTGAAAGAACATCTGCTGCTTCTAATGCTGGACCAATACCATTCCCAATTGGTTGTGAGCCATTAGTTATTAGAACTTTAATCTTTAATCCTAATCGTTTTGAAACTTTGTAAAATAATTTCATTAATTGTTTTGCTTCTTTTTTAGATTTTACTTTAACTCCGAGTCCATATGGAATATCAATTAATACATGGGTAGCACCAGCTGCTTTTTTCTTTGCGAGGATACTTGCTAATAACATTCCTATAGGATCTAAATTTAATGGATGACGAACAGTTATCATTTTGTCATCAGCACTTGCTAAATCTACACCGCCACCCCAGACCATGCAACCATTTGTTTTGTTTACAACTTCCATAATTTTTTCTTTAGAAAGTGTTACCGGTGCAAGGACTTCCATTGTATCTGAAGTGCCTGAAGCAGATGTGATTGCTCTTGAAGATGTTTTTGGCATTTTGTAGCCTAATGATGCGATGATTGGAACTATTATCATTGTTGTTCTGTTTCCTGCAACGCCTCCAGAACAGTGTTTGTCAACAATAATTTCTTCTTTAAAGTGTAATCTTTCACCATTATTAACTATTGAATTTGTAAGATTAACTGTTTCATTAATTGATAGGCCTTTTGTATAGCAACCTGAGACAAAGTAAGCTAGTTCTACTTCAGAAAGTTCGTTATTTACAATATCTTTAATTATAGTATCAATTTCTGTTTCATTTAATTCTTCATTGTTAAGTTTCTTTTTAATGTATTGAATAGAACGGGGCTTTTCTTCTAAAGTCATTTCAATATGAGTGCCTTCTGGAATTTTTAATTTGTGAAATGCTTCTTGAAATAAACCTATTTCATTTTCTTTAATCCCTTTGCTAGAAATGTTTGTTACACAAGTGAATCCGTCTTTTGCTCTAATTTTTTTTATGTGGATTCTTTCTTTAGGAAATAGAGAAATCTTTTTTGCAGTCTTTTCGTTAAGCACTGCTATTAGTGGACCTCCTGTTGAAAGATTAATTTCTTTAACTTTGAGCTTCATTTTTTATTTCCTTATAGATTAAGATTGATAGTTCTAATAAACAGAGAATCAATGGACCAATGATAACTCCAATTAATCCAAATGCAGCAACTCCTCCAATAACTCCTACAATCATTATTACAGGATTAATGTTTGCTCTATAACCTAATATTTTTATTCGTAAGAACGTATCTATTAAAGTGGAAATTATTAATGAACCAAAAATTGCTGTGATTATTGCTTGAGTTATGTTACCTTGGATAATAAATATAATTGTTATTGGAAGCCAGATTAGCATTGGACCAATTCCTGGAAGAATTGCGGTGATAAAAATTGCTAGGCCCCAAATCAATGGATTGGAAACTCCTAATAAATAAAATCCTATTATTGCAACTGCACTCTCTATAATTGAGAGGGCTAAAGTTCCATAAAATAATGATTCAATTGTTGAAGTTATTTTATGAATGAATAAATTTCTATAAGATTCTTTTATAGGGAATATATCTATGAAACTATTAATTGCTTTGTCACCATCTTTTAGTCCATAATAAATTATTACTAAAGCGATAAAGAAATTTATTATTATGCTTGGAATAGAAAATATAAAATTGGCTAGAGAATTCATTAAATGGGCTGTTGCTGTTTTAGTTATATCATTAAGTTGAGTCTGTAATTCTGGACTAATATTAATATTAAATGCTGATAAAATATTTCCGAATGTATCTGGGTTTGTAGAAATGTATAATTTTGAAGCTTGTTCTAATAATGCATGGCCTAAAAATAATGTGGGAATAATAATTATTAATACTAATGCTAGGGTAATTAATCCTGCTGAAATTGATTCTTTGATTGTCCTTCTAAGCTTTTTGTGTAATGGATAAATCATGTATACTAATACTAAACTTAGAACAATAACGGAAAGAAATGGTTTAACTACTAAGTATGATAAATATAATAAAACAATTACTAATGCATATTTTAAATAATCATTTATTTGTTTCATTGTTGGTCTTAAAGAATATAGCTTTTGAGTATATTTAAAGGTTTTGTTAAATTTCTTCAGATTCTATTTCGAATTGGTCATAAGTTGCTAGTTCTTCAACAATTTCTAGGTTATAGTTTAATTTCTTTAATTCTTTAGAAAACTTCTTAACATTGTTTTTTGCGCAAATTAATCTGTTTTTTAAGGGATCTATTTCATTCTCAAAATACTTAGAAACTTTTTTATGCATTTCTTCTAAACTTTCATTACTTTTTATTGTGCCCCTGATTAATGTTCCTTCTATTGTCATAATATCAAATGGGCGTTTTGCATTCTTTGCTCTTAATTTAATTCTATTCATCATTTGAACAGAGTCTTTTAATTTAGTTGTGCAATAATGTATTTTTAGTTGGGGATATTGTTTTAATAATTCTAATGCAAGTTCTTCTGAACCTTTTATTCCATATGAAAATTCGTTTTTAGTCTCGTAGCCTAATTCTGCTAATTTATTTTGTTTAGCATCTGCATATTCTAATTCGTTTAAATTAAAAAATTCAACATCATTCTTTGCAAATTCAATTAATTTTTTAATATCTTTTTTAGGTATACTTGGAATTTCTATTCCTTTAGACATTTTTGTTTTGAATTTTAATTTGTACCAAAGTTTATCATCATCTAAGTCTGGGTGGAAACGAATCTCGTCTAAGCCTGCTATTTCTAGTTGTTTGAGAATTTCTTCAGTGACTAAATCTAAAGGTGTGTATAAATGGATATGAAAGTTCTTGAATTCTTTTTTTAGTAATTTAATGGCTTCTATTGTACGTTCGAGTTTTGCTAGTGGGTCGCCACCTGTAATCCCTGCACCTTGTGCTGAGGATATTTTTGCTTCTTCAATAATTTCTTTTAAATCGTTAATTGGGCGTTCGTTTGCATAGATAACATCTTTGTGGAATTTATGTTCGGATAATGGGCAGAAATAGCAGGATTTAGTACAAACTCCTGTGATGAATAAAACTAGTTTTTTGCCTTTAACACAGAGCTGACAGCCTCTGGGGATTTCTCCGTTTGAATATGATTCGTAACCTGTGGGTTGCAT
>JAGWAA010000023.1 GCA_018302165.1 Candidatus Woesearchaeota archaeon | reverse complement strand
TAGGGAAATTATTGATATTAATAGTTTTATTAACGATTGTTTGAGAATAACCTGCAAAATCTATAGAATAATAACGCAAATAATTTGCACCACGACTTGAAGAGTTATAATTTATTATTTCACCATTATTAATTAAGGTGACTGGATTACAACCTTCTGTCGAGGAAGTACAATAATATGTAACTGGATCACCATCAACAGCATCAGCTTCAGTAATTAATACATTGTAATTTGGTAGTGCAATCGTTGAAGAGCTATTATCTGATGTTGTTGGAGCACTAAAATCTAAATAAAAATTTACATTTAAATTATTTGAAGAATTTTGTTCATTGCCAATTGAATCTTTACATGAAATATATCTGGTATAAAAGCCCTCTGTACTAATACCATTAAAATTACAAACCCCATAAATCCCACTAATTGTACATGGATTTGACATTAGGGAATAGGCTACATCTGAAGTTCCCCAACTACAATTCATTCCAGCTTCACCAGATATATTTGCTAATGAAACTCCATCATTAACCAAGTCAATATAACTCGCTGTGGTATCATTTGCAACAGAAATTATTGTCGTCGATGGAGGAGTAGCATCAATTGAATATGTTGTATTAGTTGTATTTGAATATAAATCACTATCAAACATTCTACAATAAATAGTATAATCCCCACTAGTATCTTGAGATACATATGAACAACTTGTCCCAGTATAAGGATAACTAACACTTGTATTTCCACTGGTACATAATGTATTTGAAGCAGTTGGATAATTAGAAGTAGAACAATAAAAACTTAAAGAATTATTATTTGTATCATTAACTGCAGTAGCAAAAATAGTCATCAAAGTACTTTTAATTACACTTGAAGAAGTTGTTACATTCTGAATGGTTGGTTTTCTTCCTTCATATATGAACATTGAAGATTCATAATCTGCGCTTGAAGATATCGCCATAAATGTTGAAGTTTGATTTGCAGCACAAGAATTTGCAGAATTAGTACAAGCAATTCTAGCAAGAGTAATATTTGGAGTTGCTACTTGATCAATCATCACTGCCGTAATTTTTCCAACATTTTCAGTGTCATAAGAAAGAGAAACCCAAGAAGTATCTGTACCAATATCTATTGATGATAAAAAAGTTTGTGTAGTTTCCCAAATACCTGATTGACAATTTGTGGTTCCAAAACATCTAATGACATTATAATAGTCGATATTGTTTAAACCATAGAACAAAACAAAACTATTTGAAGAAGTATCTGGGACTATATCGAAGTTTCTAAATGAAGTCCCAGCAACATATTCCATTGCAGTTGTAATTTCCGTAATTGTTCCCCAATTGGAACCAGTCCATTCAGCACAATTAAGATCATCACCTGCATCAAGAGAACACATCATTATTCTGTCAGAATTAGGATAATTAGTAAGTCTAATCCATTGGTAATTAGCAGTTTGCCCTGCTGATATAGGAATAGCTCCCTCTTCGCTAAAAATGCCATTTGAAAAATTTTTATATCTTAAAGCAGTTGTTGCAGTATCAGCCCAAACAATTAAAGCATCCCCAGAATCTTCATAAGCAAGATCAAAATCTTCTCTATTATCAACATTTAACGCTGTTTCAAGTAAATAAGAAGTAGACCAATTAGTGCCATTCCAATTTAAAGCAATTAAATCCGCAGATGTATCTGCTGCAATTAACATTATACTATCATTATATTTTTGAGAGGCCATTTTAATCCATTGAATTTGCCCAGACAAATTAGTAGTAATATTTCCAGTGCTATACCATGAAGTGCCATTCCAAATTTGATAGGATACTACTCCATTTGGTCCAGCATTGTAAGCAACCATAACATCACCAGAATTTTGTTCTAAAGCAACATCAAAAGATCTATAAGCACTAATATCTGAACTGAGAGTCATAGTATATATTGAACTCCAATTATTGTAGTTAGAATTGGAATTATAAAACTGAACTTTGACATCATTATTTGAATCTAAAGTTCCAAGGGCAACTTCACGACGAATGGGATTATTTTTTAAAACAGACCATCGTAAGGTTCCAGTCACAGGAGTTGCATTTAAAGAAGACTGCGAGAATGAAGATTCATTCCATAAAAAATAAAGTGGTGTTGCAGGATAAGTTACAGTATAATTTTGAGTTATAAGAATCCCGGATTCTGCAGAAACAAAACCTGAGATGAAGATTAAAATTAAACTAATAAAAAGTAATAAAAATATCTTTCTCATTTTAATGCCCTCTTAATTATTTTTTCTAAAAATTCAGAAATCTCAATACCATCTTTAATACATTTAATTTTTACTTCTTTCCATAAATTCTCATCAATCTTTAAACTAGTAGTCTTTCTCATTAAGATTCCCCAAACAAGGGATGAAAAGATAAAGTATTATATAAATTTTGCTATAAATAATTTCCCCAAACAAGGGATGAAAAGATAAAGTATTATATAAATTTTGCTATAAATAATACTATAATACTCTAGAATTAATGCATTTGTTTTTTTCTAATTTCGCGTTTCATCCATTCTTCCCATTCTAATTTGATTTTTTTCAAATCAACAAAACCTACCTCTGCTTGGACTTGACCTGTGATGCGATAAAATTGATCATTACCTTGTAAACAAAATTCAGCCTCTAATAAACTAGGCATTTTTAATTTCTCAGAATAATCAACAATCATTTTTTTTAATTCACCACGAAGAACAATGTTGTCCCAAATAGCATCCCAATTACCAACCCATTCACGAACATTAGCACCAATTGCCTTTAGAACTTCTGAATCACCATTAATTAATTCTGAACTTGGTTCTAATAAATCTGTTTTAGCATTATATTTCATTAAATCAACAAAACCACGCTCTGCAACAGGATCATTCTCCCAAGTTTTTCTTACCTCTGTAATTGAAGTTACTCTTCTAACTTTTTTCATACCATCAGCAGAACGAATTGGATTACACATAACAATTAAATCTGTTGCTTTGAAAGAAGTCTTTGGAACTTTTAAATCATTTACTACTCTATCAAATACACCATAAGGGGAATCACCGTGAATAGTGCCTGCGACTACATTTGCTGAAGCACCAATACGCATTGCTTCGTAGAGACTTTTTGCTTCTTCCGATCTCACCTCACCAACGATAAGCGCTGAGTCTCCCAACCTTAATGAAGTCCTAATACCTTCTTCAGCAGGAATCTCTGAACCTCCCTTAACTAAAGCAGAACGAACTTTTAATGGTTGAACATTATAACCCAATTCTCGCATTGCATCCGTTGGGATTTCTAAAGTGTTATGAGCAATAATATTATTACAAATAAAACTTTCATTTTCTGGAACAGAAAGATCATAGACATAATCTTCAGTTGCTTCTAATTCATTTATTTCAACAATCTTGTCCCAATAAATATCTGACTCTAAGAGTTGTTTAATTTTAGTATAAATTACATTATTGCATATTAATTCTTGACAAACTTTGGACAACTTAACTCGGCCTACATTCCCATTTCTATTAATATAATCATTTGAATTAAGATTGGAACTAATTGAACATAATTTTTGCTTTAAATCAATAGGTAATGGGATTATATCAGAAACATCATGAGTAGAAATTTTCATACAAGCTTTTTCTAAAGCTTCCTGTTTATATTTTTGTAAAAAATTAATCTTTTCTTTAAAAATTTTGAAGTCTCTTACTGTTGAAATTCTTGATGAAAAGTTTTTCTTTTTATTGATTATTCCTATTCTTATTATTATTCCAAAATAAAGTAATGCAGTCTGAATATCTTCAAGAAGTTTTCTTGAATTTAAGCCAATCATGATTTCTTTTTCACTCATGTGACCATCACCAGAGAAAAGGCCTTTTAATAAAAAAGCAATCTGATCTTTAGATAAATTAAAAACCCATTCTGGAAATCTCTTTGTATAAGCCGTTCCTTTGAGATTGAGAATTTCTCTGAAGAAAAACTTTAATGATTTTGAATTTAACATTAATGAAAAGCCATCAGAATGAAATTTAGAAGTTAAATTTAATTTAGTACTAAATCTTCGCAAAACATTTCTTTCTTCTTCAGTACTTATACTCCATATAATAGAATTTTTATCATAGCATCCATCTGCAAGCCATAGTCCAATAAGAGTAAGTAAGTCATTATCAAATTCAATTTCAGTTGGAAGCCAAAAAGAATTAAATCCAAATTTCCATTGTAATCCTTTTAACTCTTTAATATTACATTCTAAAGCTTCTAAATCAGATAGAATTTTACCTGGAATTATCCCTTTTCTAAACCAAATATTAATTTGACACCTTTTATAGTTATGATCCTTCCCTAATTCTTTAATTTCATTTTTATTCTTTATAAGAAATTCTTTTAAATTTCCTCCTCTAAAATAAAGATTAGCAAAGTTTCTTGAATAATTTAAGATATTAATTAACTTTAAAGTAGGATTATCCGAGTTTATTATTCGTGGTGTAGCAATATGATTACCTATTTGTAATTCAGATACTTTGACTTCAGCAATATCGCAGTTTTTATTAATATTAAATAGAGAATGGTCACCAGTTACTTTAATCATCCTTCCAGTTGCAGTTCTAATTGAATATAATTTTTTATGGACTTCATGTCTAATAAACTTACTAACTTTTGAGAATTGTATTTTTCCTTCCTTATTCATGGATAAAATTTCTATATTTTGAGGGTTTCCACAAACTTCATGGCCTGACAAATTATACCATTGCCAATTCTTTTCAATTTGATTATTAATGAAATCACCAATTTTTTTTCTTTGAATTTGATTATTTTCTCTTATAAGTATTTCACAATCTTTAGTTACACTATCTTCTATAGTCAATATTCTATATTTTCTCGATATATCTAATAATAAGGAAGTTAAAAAACTAGTTTTACCACTAGATCTTGTACCTGCAATAAGGTGTGACCTGGCACCATCGATAGTAAAACTAAGTAAACCAGCACCAAGTGGAGAAATCATTTTATTTTTTATGAATAAAGGAAGAGTCCATGGAGTATCTCTATGACGTCTGAAAGACATACCATAACCATAAGGGTTCAAAGGTTTACCAATTATTGATAATCTAGACCTAGATTTTGGAAGAATTATTTCTGTATCTAAAATAGGATTTGCTTCATCTAAAGGTCTTCCAGAAAGTAATCTAAATTTTGTTGCCCAACTTTCAAAATCAGCAGTAGTTGGAGTTATATTTGAAGTGCATTCATTAAAATCTTCGTGTAATACAAAAATTGGAACCTGACCCATAGGGGAGTTTATTGTTAAATCTTGAATTTTTTCGTCTTCTAATAAAAGTTCTACTACTCCAAAGCCAACTGTATTTCTAACTAAAATTTCTGCCATTTCATCAACTTCCTCAGGATTGAGAAACATTCCTTTTTGGTCAGCCAATTCTCTTAACAAATCTTTACTAATATTTGAAAATGAAGAACGCATTTTTTCGGGAGCTAAAAATTCTCCAGCTTGAGGTTGATGTTCTGATAAAACCTTTTTTGCTAAATCAATTAATTCAAACTTGTCCTCAGATATTTTAAATTCTGGGGGAGTAATATGGTATAAAGGTTTGAGTTCATTTGGAGTTCTAAACAATGTAACCTCAGTAGAATTATTAACTTTGTAAACAGCTAATTGTTCTCCATCTAGAGGAGGAGAAGCTTGGATTCTTGTAAACATAAAATCTGGAGTGATAGTTGGTTTGAATAACAAACGATAAACTTCTCTGTCACCAAGAGTATAACCTGGAAGATATTCACGAGCTTGTTCAATGATTATAGTTTTATCTAACTGAGAAAAAATTTCATTCAATACTTTAAGATAAATTGATAAAGAATTTTTGTATGTAGGATTATCATTAATTTTTAAATTAATTGTTTCTCTACGAATAATTCTTTTTAATTCTGCATAAGAACCAAGAGGATCCTGTTTTAATAATGTAAACATAATTGTTTGAATGACAGAAAGCCTTTGACCAAGTAATTCTGGTTGGTCATTAGGTATAAAATAACTGTAAATGTTTGCTAATTCAATCAACATTTTTGTTTGGTCGTAAGTGTAAGCATAATTTCTTTTTTGGGAGAAAGTAATTCTTGAAGCTGAAGGGTTTTCTATTAACCTATCAATGGCATCCATCATAACCAAAGAATTGTCTTCTATAGAAGGAGTATAAGGTTTATCTTCGTAATTAATTTTAATAACTTGTTCGCTACCTTCAGTTACAATTTCAACTTGTGAAGCCTCTTTTGTGTAAACCATTATAATAAATAGAGATATTTTCTTTTATAATTATTTGTGTTTTATCAAAGAAACTTTTATTAATTTAGAGTATATAGGATTAATATGTATAAAGAAGAAATTAATACGATATGTAATGTTTTTGTTGCCTTTTCAACTTATTTAGGTGTTGGTGGTGCATTAATTTACTATATCAAAGAAATTTTAGGATATGGAATTAATTCGTTGATAATCTTATTAGTTGTTTATCTTATTTTAGGAATTCTTTTATTTGTTGGTATAAGGAGGGAGGTAGTTAAGAATGATAAATGTAAAATGGATTAAAGAGCACTGGGAATTAATAATAGTAGCCTTATTGGTGATTTTCATATTTTGGTTTGTATTCCTAAGAATATAATAAAAAAAGTCAATTTATGGAGTTTTAAAATTTATTTAATATTATAAATAATGGATGCATTCAAAAGATAATCTTACTTCTTTATTGAGAAATATTTATTAAGGATGTAATTATTGTTAACTTGAATGGCAGAAGAACAAATGCAAGTCGATTTTACGCAATTAGTAAATGAAATTGCCAATAGATTAAGAATTTTAGAATCAAAACAAGGATTACTTTCAGAAAAAATGTTAGTTATGAACCAAAATATGGTTGAAGAATATAAAAAAACTTTGAAAGAAATAAAGGCCATAGATGCAGATTTTAAAGCTGTAAAAATGGATCTGGAAAATGTGAAAAATATCGTTAGGCATTTTAGTGAAGAAGCAAGTAAGTTTGCAAAACAAAACGATGTTAAAGTATTAGAAAAGTATATTAAGCTCTGGGACCCATTAAAATTTGTTACAGAAAAAGAAGTTAGGGATATAATTAAAGACGAATTAAAGCATAAAAAAGAGGATAAAAAACATGGACACACCAGTGAATGAAGCGCTGGAATTGTTAAATAAAGGTTTAAGCAAAGAAGAAATAACTCGAGCTCTTGAACCTAAAGGTTATAGTTTACAACAAATATTAGATGCTATAAATCAAGCAAATATAAAAAAGGGAGTGAAAAATATGCCAGGACAAGAAATGCAACCTTCTATGATGGACGAAGGGGATTTAGATATACCTTTACCGCAAATGGCGATGGCACCACAACAACAAGTTTCACAACCTCAACAACAAACTATTTCTCAAACTGCACAACAATATTCACAGCAGTATCAACCATTACCACAACAGCAAATGGGCTATGAAGAAATGCAAGCTGTAGTTGAACAAATAGTTGAAGAAAAATGGAAAGAAATGGTTAGGAATGTTGGTGATATTAATCTTTTCAAAGCAAGAATTTCGGATGATATTGAATCAGTCAAACAAGAAGTTCTAAGAACACAAAAAAGATTGGAAGATATACAAGTTGCGGTTTTAGGAAGAGTTAAAGATTATAATGAAAGTGTATTGAATATGGGCAATGATATGAAAGCATTAGAACAAGTAATGTCAAAAATTATTGAACCATTAACACAGAATGTTAAAGATTTGAATAAATTAACTGAAGAATTAAAGCATCATAAAAAATAAATTTTTTTTACTAAAATATTATCCTGATGTTGGTGCAGAGACAAATCTAATGATCAAAGCAGCCATAACTAATAAGAAAAACATACCCATAACTTTAGGGGTAAAAACAATTTGGCCGATACTCTGCATTAAATCACCAGAATCATCACTAGTTTCACCAGCAGTTAAATTATGAACTTCTTCACCATAAACTTGCATGAAAGCGTAGCCCATGATTGCAAAACTTAAAATTAATATTGTCCACATAACAACCTGATTAGGTGCACCAGAACCTCCAAAAACATTAGCAACACTTTCTGGTTTTGCGCCCATGAATAAGAAAATTAAAATTATCATGAACAAAAATATAATTAATATTATGAACCAAGGAGTAGCCAATGAGACTATATTAGTTAATTCTGGGACTAAAATGAATAATAATGAAAGAGTTAATGCGATCAATAAATGAGCACCATCATTACCTGGAAAGAAGTTTAATTTCTTTAACATAGCCCAAATTAAAATAAATACGAATATGAATACAATAAATGGGATGAAATATTCAATCAAACCTAGATCCATTATTGTTGCCATTATGGTTGTTTCCCCTTTCCTTGAATACCATTAGCAATGTCATCTAAAAACTTCCAAGGAGAATTGGTATTTGTTGAGTCCGAAGTTACATATGCAAAAAAGACTATGAATAATACTAAAAAGATTAACAAATTTCTATCAGCAGACGTTATATCAAACCAATCAGGAAGTGCAAATCCAAATACTTCACCTGCACCCGAGCCAACAAATGAAATTATGACGCCTATAGCAACTAAAATTATCATAATCCCAAGAAGATGTTTAGTAAATGATGGTTGTTCGTTTCCAGAGAGAATTGTAAATAACAATAATACAACAACGATAACTACAGAAATTAAAGAAATTTTGGGAAGGAATTGATTTAATACTTCAACAATAGCTTGATTTCTAACAACCAAAAATGCCAAAACCACTGCAATAACTGCATTAAAGTTTTTTCCACTCGCACCAAAGATTTTAACTTTTTGTAAAATAGCGAATACAATTGTGAATATTAAAATGAATGGTAATGCTACCTCGTAGAAACCAATGTCTTCTAAACTTTCTACTGCATCCATAAAATTAAATGAGTTCGCCATTAATGACTACCCCCTTCTGAAGGACTTTTGAAAACAAAGTAAATAACACCGCCAATAATTCCAACAAATACAATTGTTAAAAATGTATCTGAACCACTACCAAAAATAAAATCCAAAACTGGGTCTAGCCAACCGAAAGACTCGAAAAATATTGCAGTAACTGCTAAGACTAATATCCCGGCAAAGAATAAATTAGTTCCTTTAAACATCTCAAAAAAATTTAGGCTTTGATCGTGACCAATGAATATTCCTATTAACATTAAAAAACAAACGATTGCAACCAAAATCAAAGCAACCATTGGAATAGAAACTTGAATTGAAGCAACAATTTCCTTTGCAGAGATTACAAAAAATGCAATCACAAAGGCAACCATTGCATTAATATTTTTTTTAGCAATTTCTTGATCTTTATACTTTTCAACACCAAAAATTTTAGTTTTTTCTAAAACACCGAATGTAATTGTGAATATTAACAAAAAAGGCAATATAACATCAAAGAACCCAAAGTCTTGCAAGAACTCTATTGTTCCACCTAAAACAGTATCGGCCATAATTTAAATATATAGAACCAGTGAGTATATAAATTTAACTGAAAAAAATATTAAAAAAAATAAAAATTTTATTCTTCTAAAGATTCTTCGTAATTAGGTACTGCATTTCTGGAAATAATCATAACGTCACCAATTGCTTTAACTAATTGATGAGGAACAACTACTCCTCTTGCTCCACCAAGAACTCTAGATAAATAGGAATTTTTTGTTGATTTTATTCTCCAACCTGCTACTTTATTTGGCAGTTGCAAAACAGCTTCCTCTACATCTCCAAAGTAATCCCCTGCGTCTGTAAAAACCTGAATGTTATATACTTCTGTTACGTTTCTGTTTTTCTGAGGCATTGCTCCCTTCCTCCCTCGACTATTGTTTAAAGGATAAACTTTTAAGTGTTTATATACTTTTCTTCACTCTATGATACAATATAAAAATCTAGTATTAATTGGAACGTCACATATCTCACCAGAAAGTGTTAAGGAAGTTAAAAAAATAATTGATGAGATAAAACCAACTTATGTTGCAGTAGAATTAGACAAAGGGAGATTACTAGGATTAATGGGGAAAAAAGAAAAACTAAAAATAAAAGATATGTTCAAATTGGGGATTAAAGAAACTTTATTTATTATGTTTGGTTCTTGGCTCGAAAAAAAGCTGGGAAAGATGGTTGGAACAAAACCTGGCGATGAGATGAAAGTTGCTGTGAGAGAAGCAGCAAAAATCAAAGCAAAAATATTATTGATTGATCAAGAAATAAATATCACCGTAAAAAGATTATTCAAATATTTAACATTCAAAGAAAAAATTAGATTTGTAGGGGATATTGTTAAAGGGCTATTAGGATTCGGAGAAAAAATGAGTATAGATCTTAGAAAAGTTCCTGAAAGTGAATTAATTGAAAAACTAATTTTGCAAGTAAAAGAGAGATATCCAAATATTTACAAAGTATTAATTACAGAAAGAAATGAAATAATGGCAAAGAGATTAGTTAAATTTATGGAAAAAAACCCTTCAGAAAAAATAGTTGCTGTCGTTGGTGCTGGACATGAAAGTGGAATGTCTGAAATAATTAAAGGCGCTTCTTCTTAGCCTTTTTTTTCTTAGCTTTCTTTTTAGATTTTCTTTTAACCTTCTTTGGAATAATAATTTCTTTTGGTTCTCTTAAGAATATGAATAATATAATCATAATCACTAATAATACTGCTAGACCTACAGTCCAATAAATCATTTCCGAAGAACTTAGTTCTGGAGCTAAAGATCTATTTGGTGTAGATTCAGGACGCAAAAAAATTCTTTTTGAAAATTTTTCTTGGATACCCTCTGATTCAATATAACCTGAAATTAAAATAGAATTAATTTGAGGATAATCCTCTTTAAGTGAAGAAATATCAATAGATAATAAAATGCTATCTGTAG
Source organism: Candidatus Woesearchaeota archaeon (assembly GCA_018302165.1). Classification (GTDB taxonomy): domain Archaea; phylum Nanobdellota; class Nanobdellia; order SCGC-AAA011-G17; family GW2011-AR17; genus JAGVZZ01. The sequence continues at coordinate 6,213 of JAGWAA010000023.1, read as the reverse complement.
TCGTACTTAAACTTGTATCAACAATATATGTATCGGAGATAGTATTTGTCTCTGCAGTTGCAGTAACATCAATAAATTTAACATCAAGAGTTTTTAAATCTGAAAACGTAAGAATAACTAAAGAGTCAGTTTTAGAATCAACAGCTAATTCATAAGCAAATGAAAAAGAAACTAATAGTAATATAACTAAAGGTAATAATAATAACTTTTTCATAAAAGATTTTTAAGAAGAAGGAGTTTATAAATGTTTTCCAAAAATTATTCTAAAAGCACAATAAATATAAAAATGGACAAAATATTCCTATTAAAATATGTTCAATAAAAGCGAAATTAGGGCATTGATTATATCAATAATTGTAATTAGTTTTGCAATTGGATTTGATGATAAAAGCCCAGTATTTGTTTTGGGTCATTGGATTCAAAATTTTATTGCTGTTATGTTAATGGTTACTGTTTCATTCGTCGTACATCAATTAGGACATAAACTTGTCGCGAGAGCAAATGGATTTGAGACAGAATATAATTTATGGGGAGTTCAAAGTTTTAAATTAACAACAAAATCTTTAATGGGGAGAACAATAAATAAACCTTTTCCAAAAGTAATAAGAATATTTGGAAAACAATTAACAATCAATGCATTTCCTATAGGGGCTGTAATTTCTGTTCTTACAACATTAATTAGTAATGGAAAAGTGTTTTTCTTGGCAATAGGACAATATAATTTGTTAGTTAAAAAAGCAACAAGAGTAGGAAGAAAATATATTGAAGTTACAAATGTTGAAGAAGCAAAAATTGCATTAGCAGGACCAATCGCAAGTATTATTTTAATGGTGATTGCAAAATGGTTTAATATTTATGGAACATTAGATACTTTTATTTTATTGAACGCTGCATTAGCATTATTTCATATGATTCCTCTACCTAATCTAGCAGGTATAAAAATTTATTTTGGTTCGAGAATATTATATGTCACTAGCTTAGTTTTTATCATATCAATGGTAGTATTGGTTTATACCGTCAGTACAATTCCAATGTTAATCATTAGTGGAGTAAGTGCAATAATTGCATTCCTGTTATATTATTATTATAGATATTTTAATTAGAAGAAACTTATAATTCCTTTTTGTAATAACCAAATTACACCAATATATGTAAGAATGTTAACCTGGCCTAAGATTGCAGCAATGAATATACAAGCTACTATTAAATCAATTATACTCGCGAAGCTCTTTATTGAGATTAAAGATTTTGCAACTAAACCAATTACTAAAAATGTAACCAAAGATTGACCCCAGGAAAATTTCAAAGTAAATATACTCAACCCTGCTAAAATGTCCAATAATCCTAATAATATGACAATCATAAAATGGATAAAAAGTTCTTATTTATTAAGCTTAGCCTCGGACAGGACAAATGGACGCATATAATTTATATATCTAAAATAAATAATGCGACATATGTTCGAGATTAAAGGATTTACACCAAGATTATATCAGCAAACAATTCTTAATACCACAATCAAGAATAATACCTTAGTCTGCTTGCCTACGGGAAGAGGAAAAACTAAAATTGCTTTGCTTGCAACAATTCATAGATTGAATAATTTCCCAAATTCTAAAGTTGTTTTCTTAACGCCAACAAAACCTTTAGCTGCACAGATTGCTGAAGAATTCAAAGAAAATTCTACAATTGAAAAAGTTAATCTATTTACAGGTGAGACAAAACCTGAAGAAAGAGAAAAAATTTTCAAAGAATCAGATGTTATTATTAGTACGCCTCAAGGTATGAGTAATGATATTATTAATGGGAAAATAGATTTAAGAAATATTTCTATGATAGTTTTTGATGAATGCCATAGAGCTTCTGGAGAATATGATTATGTTTGGATTGCAAAGCAATATCAAAGATTAGGTTCATATCCAAGAATTGTTGGGCTCAGTGCATCACCTGGTTCAGACTTAGAAAAAATTACAGAGGTTTGTAAAAATCTTTTTATTGAAGATATAGAAGTAAGAACTGATGAAGATCCAGATTTAAAACCTTACATTTATGAAACAAAAGTAGATTATTTAGAAATTGAATTGCCTAAAGATTTCAAAGAAGCAAGAGATTTTTTATTAAAAGGATTCAAAACTAAATTACATTTATTGAAACAATTGAATGCTACTGATACTGTGAATATAGAGACTAAAACTCAATTATTATTTGCACAAAAAGAGTTACAAAAAAGATTATCCACTGGAGAAAGAGATTTGGCTTTATGGCAAGCTATATCTGTAATTGCAGAAGCCATGAAAATTCAATATTGTATAGAACTCCTTGAAACACAAGGGATTGGTGCAACTTATGGATATATGAAAAAATTGAACAAAGAAGCAGAAACAACAAAAGTCAAAGCAACTAAAAATTTAGTAATTGATGAAAATTTTAAAGCTGCTTATTTTAAAGTTACAAATTTATTCGAAACTGGAGAAGAACATCCAAAAATAGGTAAATTAATAGAACTTGTGACCAAGGAAATAGAAAGATGTCAAAAAATATTGATTTTTAATAATTATAGAGATTCTGCATCCAAATTAAAGGAAGAATTAAACAAAATAAATGGAGTTAAATGTGAATTATTTGTTGGACAGGCAAAAAAGAATGGGACTGGGCTGACACAAAAAGCACAAATAAAATTATTAGAGGATTATAAGGCTGGTAAATTCAATGTTTTAATTGGAACTTCTGTAGGAGAAGAAGGAATTGATATCCCGGCTGTTGATTTAATTGTATTTTACGAACCCGTACCATCCGCGATTAGAACAGTACAAAGAAGAGGCAGAACAGGGAGACAAGAAAAAGGAAGAGTAATAGTTCTTGTTACAAAAGGAACTAGGGACGAAGCATATAGATGGACTGCATTCCATAAAGAAAAGAGAATGCATTTAATATTAAAAGATTTGAAAAATAAATTGATGCTATCCAAACCAAAAGAAGTAACATTAAGCAATTTTAGTTCAAAGATAAAGATTTATGCTGATTCGAGAGAAAAAGCTTCTGGAGTAATGAAATATTTGGTTGAAAATAATGTTGATGTAAAAATGCAAAATTTAGAAGTGGGAGATTTTCAATTATCAGCAGATGTTATTGTTGAAAGGAAAGAAATAAAGGATTTTGTAGATTCTATAATTGATAAGAGATTATTAGATCAAGTTAAAGATATGAAACAAAATTTTGAGAAGCCCCTGATTATTATTGAAGGAGATGATGATTTGTATTCAGTAAGAAATATTCATGCAAATGCAATTCGAGGGATGCTTGCCTGGATAACAATTGATATGAAGATACCAGTTATTCATACTAGAGATTATAGAGATACTGCCGAGATGTTGATAACAATTGCAAAAAGAGAGCAAGGAGATAGCCCGGGAAACTTTAGTATTCGTGGTGAGAAGAATTGTTAATGCTTCTAATGAAGATCTTCAAAAAGTTGAAAAGATTGGAAAGAAAAAAGCTGATGATATAAGAAAAATTCTTGATGAAAAATACTAAAATAAAATTAATCCTAAAAATATGAAAAAATAAATTAATAATAAAAAATTAACAAGCAACCTGGATTATTGCAGTCTGGTCAGATTCTGAAGCGTCAATTAATGTGATATCCAAACCATTAATTGTTTCTGTAGAGCTTACATCAATAAATCCGGATTTGCCACCGATGGAAATTTGTGCAGAATATTCTCCTGCTAATTTTAATGTAATGACCTTTAGCCCATATCTATAACCATCGTCTAATTCCAGAGAAATATCTTCATCACAAGGAAGAACTTCCTCTTCTTCTTCAACAACTTCTTCAACTACTGTTTCAGTTACATTTTCTTCAATAGGTATTACAGGGGTCTCCTCAAGAATCACCTCTTCTTCCCCAGGAAATTCTGGTAAGTCAATATCAAATGAGACATAACCAGTTAGTACCCCTGTAACTAATAGTAGAAGTAAAATTATTATACCTGCTGCCAAAACACCAAAAAAAGACATAAGAAATATATCCTTTTTAGGAATATGTGAAGTAGGATTATCTTTATTTGAATCAGAAACTTTTTGTTGTGGTTGTGAAGTCTGTTGTTTATCTGAAGACCTGAAAGGTCTAAAAGGATTTTGATTGTTGTCTTCCATAATTATTTCTTTAATCAATACTAGTCAATATATAAACTTTTTTATTCTTGAGATGATATGATTACAAAGGTCCCTTGGTAACCACACGATTTACAAAAATATATTCCAGTAATAGAATCGTAAACTAAATTTTGTGTTTTACAACTAGGACAAATCAATTTTTCCGACGGTTTCATAGATAGGACCATTTTTTGTTAATGATGAAATAATTATTTGAAAAGCATCAACTTTGAAAGAATTTCTTTCAATTTTAAGATTATTTACTGAATCAAAGAAATCTTTTTTTCTTCTTATTGATTTTATCCTTCCTAAAGTAATATGAGATTGAAATTTTTGTTCAGAAGGAAATTTATTCAAAAGTTTTTCATCAATTTCTTGTTGAAGGGCAATAATTTTATCTTCTGGATCTAGAGATACCCAAAATACTCTCGGAGCTTTTTCATTAGGAAAGAATCCAATTTCATTTAAAGAGATTAAAAACTTCTTTTGTTTAGTTTTAATTTTTTTTATTTCTTCTAATTGAGATTCAGAAATATCGCCGAGAAATTTTAATGTAAAATGTAAATTCTTTTTTGAGACCCAAGTTATCTTTGCTTCTTTAATTTGAGATTCTAAGTTAAATAAATAATCCTTAAGTCCCTTAGGTAAATCTATTGCAATGAATGCTCTCATTATAAAAAATATAATTTAAATGATTATAAAATTATCTAGTAATTACCAGATTATTTACTTCTTCAACAACTTTTTGAAGTTTCGGAGTTGCAAAGTGTTTTCTTGCTGGGGCTAATTTTTTCACCAAAGCTTCACCTACTGTTTTTTTTAAGTCTAATGGATGAACTTTGCCCTCTTCAAAATCCTTTTCTAAATCAAAATATGAATAATAGGTTATATTACCACCAAATTTTTCTGGACGTTCTATATTCAATTCAAATTTATCTTTTACAAAAAGTAAATGTTTAGCCCAATCTAATACTGGATTGAATAAAACATTTTTCTCAGGACAAAAAGCTTTTGATAATTTTGATTTTATTTCTTCCTCTGAATCTAAAATAAATACTGCTGAACCTGGAACGGACTTTGACATTTTTTGTGAACTCCAAAGTTCTTGTAAATTTTCAGTTGGTACAGGCCATACTGCTGGTTTTTGTAAACCTAAAATCAAATGATGATGAATAGCAACTGGAGAGTATTTTTGGCCAGCTTTATTAATTAATGGTTGAATATTTAATTTATGAGCTACTTCTCGAGCAATAACGTGAGCTTTTCTTTGATCCATTCCTGCATGAGCAATATTTAATCCTTGAGTAAATATATCTGCAACTTGCATTGCGGGATAAACCAACTGAGCAAAATTAACACTCTCTCCTTCTTTTCTTCCAAGAATTGTAATTGATTTCATTGCTCGACTAAGAGTTATATTCTTGCTAACTTCAATAACAGTTCTCCAATAGTCATCATTATTATGGTAAAGTTCATCACCAGTAATGAATTTTACTTTTTCAGAATCTCCCCCCATAATATCTATGCTGACCTTTAAACCTTCTTTAAAATAATTATCTCCTACTCTTTTTATTGTATCAAAATCGCCACCAAGCTTATTATTAATCCATGCGTGCCAAGTAGCCAAATAACAAGAACAAGCTACTTTTGCTTTTTGGAAGTCAGCAATCTTCGAACCAGACATTAAACCAGTTCCTAAATGAATTTTTCCAGATATTTCAAAACCTATATAATGTTTTAATTTTTCATTAGTTTCTAAAAAATTTTTTAAGTCTTCTTTTGTTAAGACTTCTTCAGCATTTCTAGTAATTAATTCAAAGCGTTCATTAATATCCATCATTCAAATTATTTTAAAGAGATTTATTAAACTTTTGTCTGAAAATCTTTCGGAATTTTCCAAATTAGCTTTTTAAAAGAATATAATTTAACTGATAGAATGAAAGAACAAAATATAATTTATATCTCCTTGAGTATGGTAATCATTGGAATAATTTCTTTATTTGTAATATCATACTTTTTAGATTACAAAGAAACAGAAATAGGAATGATAGATGG
>JAGWAA010000022.1 GCA_018302165.1 Candidatus Woesearchaeota archaeon | reverse complement strand
TCTAAATCATTTCTTTCCTTTCTTTCCTTTCTTCTAAGATATCCATCAACAGTTTCAAGAGCTGTTACCAAAGTTAATGGCAACGTTCCATAATAAAATTCTTCACAAATTGTATATCCTAATACTCCACAGCCTAAGGTTAATGCACTAAATATTTTTGCACCTAAATAATCATTATTTTTGATTTTATACATTTTTTTTCCCATTATATAATTCTATTATTAAATCATCTAATTTTCCTTTACCAATCGCCCAATGAATAATATAATTTTCAATACTTCTTTTTGCATAAACCACAGAAACTCCTAAAGGTAAACCTACAACTACTGCATTTGTAATCGGATTCCCAGTATCAATGACTAAACACATTAATGTAGCGATTTCATAACCAATAGCGGCTCCTATCTCTAAGGAAGCTCTTTTAGCAAAATATTTTATTTTAATTCGCTTTAATTCTTCAAGTTCATTTGATTCCAAATTCATAATTCTATCCTTCTATACACGCATTCTATTGGTGAAGTAACACTTACATTAGATTCTTCAGTAATTTTTAATTCTAATACTCCTTTTTCCCTTCTAATAATTTCAGTATTCCCAATAGCAACAGCATAATAACCAACAACTAAACTTGGTGTAAATCCCATAGCATTCCCTCTATGTATTAGGTCATCTACTACATGACCAATAGTTTCTTCATCAGCCTTTACACTACCAATAACAGAAGTTGATTTTTTTCTTTCTCCAACATACCATACACCATTATCTAAATAATAATCAATACCTGCTGCTTTGAATATTTTTTCCATTTTATTCTACCCTTGCTTCTCCTATTCTTAAATCACAATAAGATATTTCTATTGGTGCAGTAATATGTACAGCATATTTTTTATTAAAATCTAATTCCAACTTCTTCTCGTCTAAGCATAATTCTGTTCTTGCTCCAACTACTGCAATTGCATGATTACCTTGTTTAAAATACGGAACAAAATTTCTTACTTTCCCCTTTCCAATTTGCTCCATGATTCCTACTAAACCATCATCTGAAAATGCACTCCCAACAAATCTATGTCTTTCTGGTTTTCCATTAACATACCAAAGCCCATTATCACCAACCGAATATGTGTTTCCATTAATTTCAAATATATCTTCCATTTTTTCTTTGTTCCTCCTAGAACCCCACTGAGTCCATCAATATATGCAATAAAGCACTAAACAATCCAATTAAACTCATTAAAATCAATCCTTTCCAACCAAACTCATCAAATTTTCTTTTAAAAATTTTATTAATGATTAATACAAAAAATACTACACATGGTATAACTAATATCACAGGGAATGCAAAATGAAATGTACTATACACATCTCCACCACCAGATAATGCATCAAATAACCCAGTTAATGATCTATTCTTAATCAATGTTGAAATAATGAACATCATATCCGGAAATAAAGAACCAAACATTGCTGGGAAAAACACAGTCAAAACATAATTATATCTTGATCTATATCTATTATTCAAAAAAGGAAATATTACTGTAGCAATAAATGCACCTGCAAAAACATGAACTAAATGATTAAAAAATATAAATTCTTTATGTTCCAAGAATCCTTGTATTAATTCACTAAAAATCATTTGGCCTCAGAGTTTGCATAAGGCTTCCAATTTAAATTTTTAATCCCTTCAAACATAATCTTTCTTCCGTCTGTTAACGCTTTCAATTCTGAGGATGATTGTCCTCTTTGATCGTAAGTGATTGGCACTGAAATTATATTATAATTCAACTTTGCCATCTTTGTAACCATTTCCATTTCTAAAGTGAATTCTTCAGAGTTGATGAACTTGAATAATTGTTTTACATTCGCATACTTCCATGCAAAGTATCCTGTACAAACATCAGTAACATTTCCATGATAAAATACCCTTACCCAAAAAGTAAACATCCAATTTCCCATTCTATTGAATGTCGGCATTGAACCGGGAGTAATATGACCAGATAATCTTGAACCTAATACAACATCGCATGAACCAGTATCAATTGGTTCTATCAATCTTAACATCTCTTGTGGTTTGTAAGTATTATCCCCATCAAGCATTACAACAATATCAGTATCTTTTGAAATATTTTTAACAAGGGTCTTAACCATATTCCCTTTCCCTTTTTTCTTTTCAGAAATTACCGTCGCACCAGCTTTCTTTGCTATTTCTGCAGTTTTATCTTTACAGTTATTATCCCCGACTAGAACATCGACTTTATACCCTATAGCTTTTAACTTAGTTTTAGGAATACTTTTGATAACTTTCCCTATTCCTTTCTCCTCGTTATAACATGGGATTAAAACTGTTAATTTTTTCATCTTTAAAAACCAAAATTAATCATTTATAAACCTTTTCATCAGTTTGGTTGAAAAATATCTCTCTATTAGTTTTTGTTATTTGCCAAGTTTTTAATTATTTTTTTTCTTTTTGATCCTTCATTTTTATATTTTTCTTGTATTTCTAATTCTATAATTCTAGTAGAAGATTTTTTTATTAATTCATCATAATTAATGGATTCCGGTTCTTCAGTAATCTGTGGTAGAGCTTTTCTATAATCTTCAGTAACATCTCTAATTAATTTAATTGGTGAACCAACTCCTTCCTCTCTACCTTTCTTTTCAACTTTTTCTTTTAAAGTAGAAATGTTTGTTTCATGATCAATCAACTCACTAACTGCAGCAATTATTTCCTTTGGGTCATAATGTAAACTGAAATTACCATTGAAATTATTTCTTGTTAGTTTGTTACTAATAAAATCATAAATTTTTGGTCCAAAGGTTACTCCTGCTAATGAACCACCAACAACTCCAGCAATCACATCCATACCTCCAGAAAAACTTCCTCCTGCAATTGCATAGAATAAATATCCAAAACCCAATGTAGCTGGGATGACTGAAAGAAAACTTCTTAACGTTGCGTCAATTTCATTACCAAAAGGACTTAATGGCTTGAATCCAGTCCCATCAGTATTTCTGCTTATAATCCCTGCATGAATAACATGATCCTCTGCTAAGACACTTGTTAATGCCCTATTCCTTGGATCACTTAAATCCAAATTATAAGAATTTTCAACTTCTTCTTCAAGATTTAATCTGTCTTTTACTCTTCTTCTTATATCTTTAATCCTTTTTGGAGACATTTGAAATATTTCATCATTATATCTAGAGACCATAATAATGAATTCTTCTAAATCATTAACATTAATCCCTTTTTCATATGCTTTTTCAACTAAACCTCTAAAATCTTCATCATCCTTTAATTTTCCTTCATAATTTCCATTTTCATTAAAGACAAGCCTTTCAAGTCCCCATATATCCTCTCTACTAGAACCAAAAATTCTTTCTTTAGGGAAAGTTCTAAATTGCTCGATAGCCATAGAAATTGGATTTTCTTTTTTTTCTAGTCTATCAATAATTTTTTTTATTCTTTGCTTTTCTTCTTCACCAATTAATCTTTCATTTCTTGATAAATATTCTTTTAGAGAGCTTTGCATTAATCCAATATTTTCGTCTGAATGTAATATATCATTTACAAATTTCCGAGGTTCAATATCAGGAATATTCCATGTATTATTTGATCTTTCTTGGACAACTACTCTTTCTCTTCTATAATCCCTCATCAATTCTGTACCAGATTTGTACTTCAATTCTAGCATTCCTCTCAAAACCTCAGTAACAATTTCTGCTCTCTCATTACCAATTTTAGAACGAAATTTATCATAGTCAACAGCTTCATGAGTTTTACCAATTTCACTTGTTTTAATTTCTCCACAAACCAATTCATATAATACTAACCCTAATGAATACAAATCAGTTGCTGCTGAAGCATCTCCAATAATTTGTTCTGTGTGAGCATATTTCACTGTTCCTTGAAAAGTTTTCAAAGTTGTTCCAAAAGTTGTTCCAACTTTATCAGTTACACTTCCTAAGTCTAGAATTCGTAATCTCCCTTCTTCATCAATAATTATATTTTCAGGTTTAATATCTCTATGTGCTTTACTCAAACCATTTGCATTATGTAAATAATCCAATGCCTCAACTGCTTTTTCAAAATATCTTAAACTTTCCTCAACATTAACTCCATTTTTAATTTTATCCTCAAGAGTTTCTCCAGGAATATATTCCATAACTAACCCTTTTTCTACTAATCCTCTTTCGTCCTTATGTGAATATGTTCCATAAACTCTTGGAAAAGCACCATGCTTCAATCCTTCCAATTCTTCAGCTTCTTTTCTAACAATTTTATATAATAAATCTCCAGAATTATAAAATCTTAGTCCATTAATTTCTTCGGAAGCCATAAATATTCCTTAGAGGTTTGATTTATAAATTTTTCCATTTATAACTACTCTTAAGAAACAACAGTACTCCGAAAATATTTCGGTTTTTTATAAATAACACATATAAAGCTTCCAAATGTTTAAATAAAATCTCTTCTTATAATAACAAAGCCCCGGACAGGACAAACGCCCGCGCAGGCTTTTTAAACAAAAGTTTAGTATAGGAGGAGTAAAGATGTCAAAGCTATTAAAAAGTTTAAAGTCAGGAAACTTTGAATTAAGTATATGGGAAAACGAGAAGGATTTCGAGGATGTTGGTATTGTTGGTTATCAAACAATAACTATAAGAAAAACTTGGAAGGACAACAATAGTCTCACTCGTGACCAAAGGCTACATCTCAGGAAACAAGATATAGAGCGAGTTTTAGTGTTATTAAGAAAAGCACAAGAACATTTGCTCTTGGAGGGAGAAAATGAACAAAAAGGAGCTATCAATTGAGGATTTACCGGGAGTAGGCGCAGCAACCGCAGAGAAATTAAAAGATGCAGGTTACACTAATCTAATGTCTATGGCTGTAGCAAGCCCTGGAGAATTAGTCGAGTGTGCAGGCATTGGTGAAGCAGTAGCAAGAAAAATGATTAATGCTGCGAGAAATAATTTAGATATGGGTTTCACTTCTGGTGCTGATCTTTTAGAAAAAAGAAATACTATCATTAGAATACCTACAGGTTCAAAATCTTTTGATGCAATGATCAATGGTGGAATGGAATCTGGCGGGATAACAGAATGTTATGGTCAATTCGGTTCTGGAAAATCTGCATTAGCACATCAATTAGCAATTAATGGTTTGTTTGTTAACGAAGAAGGTGAACCAACTTCTGTTGTTATTTGGATAGACTCTGAAAACACTTTTCGTCCAGAAAGAATAAAAGAAATTTGTGAGAATAATAATTTAGACCCAATAAAAATTTTAAGCAACATAAAAGTTGTTAGAGCTTTCAATTCTGATCATCAAATGATGTGCGCAGAAAAAATTGAAGACTTAATAGAAAAAGAACAATTGAATGTTAAATTGGTAGTTGTTGATTCATTAATGACTCATTTCAGGTCAGAATTTATTGGTAGGGGTACATTATCTGATAGACAACAAAAGATTAACAAACACATGCATGCATTAATGAAGATTGCAGATCAATACAATCTTTGCGTTTATGTAACAAACCAAGTAATGGCAAAACCAGATACTTTCTTTGGAGATCCGACTGCAGCAATCGGGGGTAACATAGTTGGTCACAATAGTCAAACCAGAATTTATTTACGTCGTGGAAAAGGTGATACTAGAGTTGCAAAGTTGGTTGACAGTCCATACTTAGCGGATGGTGAAGCAATATTTAGAATTTCTGAGAAAGGCATAATTGATGCAAAATAATTTTTTTTATTATTCATAAACTTTTTAAAACTAAAATCTAATTTAAAATTATGACCTATAATTTAATTGTATTTGATCTTGATGGTACGCTTTCACTGAGTAAATGTCCTATGGATGAAGAAATGTCTACTCTTTTGAAAAAATTATTAGAAAAAAAATCCGTAGCAGTTATCTCCGGAGGCACATACAATCAATATAAAAAACAATTTCTTGCAACTCTTAATTGTGATGATAAAATTTTATTAAAAAAATTATTTTTATTCCCAACATGTTCTACGGCATTCTATAAATTTGAGAATGAATGGGAACAGATTTATAATCATGATATGAAGTTAGAAGAAAGACAAAAGATTATTAGTGCACTTCAAAAAATGTGTGATGAAATTAATTATCATCCTGAGGTTACTTATGGTGATTTGATTGAAGATAGGATAAGCCAAGTTACATTCTCTGCATTAGGACAACAAGCACCTGTTGAATTAAAAAGTAAATGGGATCCTGATTGTTCCAAGCGAATAGCAATGAAGAAAATTCTTGAAAAATATATAACTGAATTTGATATTAATTTTGGTGGTGGTACTTCTTTAGATATAACTCAAAAAGGTATCGATAAAGCCTATGGTATGCAACAAATTATGGTAAATTTGGGTTTCAAAAAAGAAGAAATACTTTTTATCGGCGATAAGCTTCAAAAGGGTGGAAATGATTTTCCTGTAATCCAAACTGGAGTCAAATGTATTGAAGTTTCATCACCCGAAGATACAAAAAAAGAAATTTTAAAATTAATTTAGAATCCTTTTTCATAACTATTATAAATTAAAATATCTCTTTTCAACAAATGTATAAAATTTCAGTTGCAGGTGCTGGATTCGTAGGAATCGTTCATGCAGCTGTAATGGCAAACCAAGGACACAAAGTTATTCTTTTTGATATTGATCCTAAAAAAATAAATCATTTGAATTCATATTGTAAAAATGAAACTAATACTATGCCGATTTATGAAGAAGGTTTAGAAGAATTATTTAGAAGAAATTATCGAGAAGGAAGATTAAATTTTACTACAGATTCATATTCTGCAATCAAAGAATCTGAGATTATTTTTATTGCTGTAGGCACACCATTTGATGATAAAGAAGGTAAGGCGAATCTTAGTTATGTTGAAGGTGTAGCAAAATTAATTGGTCAGGTATTAAATGATAATCCTATTTACAAATTAATCGTCGATAAGAGTACAGTTCCAGTTGGCACTGGTGAAATGGTAAAAAATATTATTAAACAAACTTATTCAGGAGAGTTTGATGTAGCCTCTAATCCTGAAACGCTTGCAGAGGGCAGTGCAGTTAAGGATGCTCTTTATCCAAATAGAATAATTATTGGTATTGATTCTCCAAGGGCAGAAAAAATTTTAAAAGAAATTTATGCACCTTTTTTTCTTCATAATGCTAGTAAAATTCATGTTATGGGGATACGAGATGCAGAATTATCAAAATATGCTTTCAATACTTTTTTATCCGCACAAGTACATATGACAAATGTTCTCGCAAACATTGCTAAAGAATCTGGCGCGAATTGGCGGGCAATCATTCCAGCAGTATTAGGCGATGAAAGGATTGGAAGATTTGTTCATCCTGGATTAGGTTTTGGTGGTAGCTGTTTCAGAAAAGATGTTTCTGCATTAAAAAGAACTGCTACTGATTTGGGCTTAGATGAACACACAATTAATTCTCTAAAAATAATATTAGAACAGAATGAATATCAAAAACTTAAACTTAATAAAAAAATTATTAACTTATTTGGCGAAGATTTATCAGGAACGACTATCGCAGTTTGGGGTTTATCTTTTAAGAAAGACACTAATGATGTAAGAGATGCAGCTTCTTTAGTAGCAATTCCAGATTTATTAAAACGTGGCGCAAAGATTCGTGCTCATGATCCACAAGCAAATGAAGAATTCATAAAAGAAATGAAATCTAAGGGTATCGATTTAACTAATTTAACATTGGTTGAAGACCAATATGAAACTTTAAATGATTCTGAATGTTTATTTATTACAAATGATTGGAATGAATACAGAAATCCTGACTTAGAAATTTTAAAAACTAGACTCAAGAAATTTATTATTTTTGATGGTAAGGATTTGTTAGATTATAATCTCTTAAAACAAAAAGAAGACTTAAAATATTTTTCAATTGGTCGCCCAGATATATCTTAATGTCTGTAGCATCAAAATAAATTTCTATGTAATATTCTTACAACTTGATTACATTCTTGTTCAGGAACTGCTAGAGTAACATTAGTTGTTCTCTTTGGTGATGCTGGAATTCCTCTATTAGTTTCTATAACACTTATCAAATCTGGTTTAAATTGAGTTTTAATGTCTCTTAGAATTTGAGCAACATGATAATTTGCTGGGCATTGTATCCCTATTGAGCCTACAGTTGTTAATATTCCTGTGACTGGAATTCTAAATTCAGAAAACTTTAATAATATTTTTGCTAAATATCCCTTAATTGAATTCATACCTAATTGTTCAATTTCTAAAACACTCATTTCTTTAGGCAATGCCATTGCACCATAAACATGTGGTCTTTCAAAACCAGAACTATAAATTAATTCAACAAGCCTTTCACCAAAACCTGACGCTGGTGGCATATTTTCTCCAACAACTGAAACTAATGAAATATTTTCTTTTTTAGAAAATCCTTTACTTAATGCTTGAAGTTTTAATTCTAATCTCTCAGTAATTGGTTCACTATTATGAACTGCAATTGATACATCTCCATTTGTAGTAACCATATCAACTGAAACTCCTTCTTCTGCAAAAGTTGAAAAAATATTTCTTAAATAATCAAATCTCTCAGAAGGTTTTAAATCATAAACAATAAATCCTCCCTTTGATGCAATTCCTGCATAAGGCCTTTCAGTAAGATTTGTTCTTTCCCATTTTATAGATGTAGCATGTTCCATAAAATCTGTAGCAGAACCAATTAAGATAGGAATATTATTTCTAGCACATCTAATCATCCCTTGTTCATTCATTGCTCTTGCACCCGCATAAGCAAGTTCAGCAAGCTCTCTAAATGTCAAATATTCAACCTGTAATGCACCATTAACTATTTTTGGATCTGCAGTACAAAACCAAGGATTATTTTTTATTACTCCATAAATATCTGCATTTAAACCAGCAGCAATTATATCCCCAGAAACTTCTGATCCTCCTGTAGGGAAAGTTTTGATTTTTCCTTTAGAACTATATATGAACCCTTCAATTATTGTGACCCCTTCTGGAATATTTCCAACAAGTTCTACTTCTCCATTTTTAGTTTGTAATAAATCTAGAGCCGATTTATATTGAGTAGGAATTCCAACACTATTAAAATAACCAGCAACAAATGGTGCATTAATTCTTTCACCAACGCTTTCCATTTCTTCTAATGTTTCCGCTTCCAAAACAAATTTTTTTAATTGAGCTTGATTAAAATATATCCCACATCTTTCAACTAAACCTTTATGCTGTTTAATTATTCCATCTAAATTATTCTCTCCTCTAAATTGTTTTCTAAGTGCTTCAGTTGTTCTAAAATTTTCAGAAGCTTGAGCAGACACAACAAAAACTAATTTTTGCACAGAAGTTGCTTCAGACCTTGCAAATTCACCTAATGCTTGAATATTTTCATAAACTCCCGTCGAGTCTCCACCAACTTTGTAAACTTTTGTAACCATCTAAATCAACTCCCTTTCTCTAATTAATTTATGTTCAGAATGTTCAACAAGAACTTCTGCAGGTCTAAGGATTCCATTATATTGTGAAGCCATAACAAACCCATAAGCTCCAACAACTTGTATTGCTAATATATCACCCTCATTAATTTTTGGCATTGCTCTATTTTTTGCAAAGAAATCTGTATTCTCACAAATAGGCCCAACAATATTTATTTCTTGAACAAATTCTGCTTCAGTATTATTAGCTAAAATAATTGGATGATAAGCACCATATAATGCAGGTCTTAACAAAGTTGACATTCCCGCATCAATACCAATAAAATTATTCTTAATAGTTGTAACTTCGGTTAACAAAGTTCCGGATTCAGCAACGATAAATCTTCCTGGTTCCATAATCAATTTAGCAGGATGCTTGTAAATAATAGAGATTTTATCTCCAATTGATTTCAGATTTAATTTTCTCTCATGCTTTTCGTATGGCACACCTAATCCTCCACCAATATCTATTGATTCAAATTTAATATCCAAAGTTTTCTCTAATCTTTCAACAATATCTTGTATTACTAAAGTTAATTCTTCAAAATATTCTTCATTTAGAACACAAGATCCAGTCATCATATGTATCCCAAATCTTTTCACTCCAAATGATTTCGCCAACTTGAATGCTTCTAAAGTTAAATCTTCATTCATCCCAAACTTTGTTCCATGCCCACCAACAACTATTCCTGGAAATTTTCCTTTTCCAAATCCTGGATTTATTCTAAAACATATTTTATCAGGAGTTCCAATTTTCACTAATCGTTTAAAGATTGAAATATCATCCAGATTAATCAAAACATCCAACTCTAATGCTTTTTCCAAATCTTCATTCTTCGGATTGACTGAAGTAAAAATACATTTAGACATATCAAACCCAGCTCTTCGTGCATATTCTAATTCAATTCTATTAGAACAGTCTGCACCTAAACCTTCTGCTGCAATTAGTTTCAAAATTTCTGGATTTGAATTCGCTTTAACTGCATAACAAATTTGTACATTTGGAAAAGCTTCTTTTAATTCTTTAATCCTCTGTAAAATCATTATTTTATCATAAACATATAATGGTGTTCCATATATTTTTGCAAGTTCTAAAGAAGAACAATCTCCAATCCTAAATTCCATCTCTAAAAAAATATAATTAATCTTTAAAAAGCTTGATGGTTTATAACAAAGAATAGACTTTGAGGGATTACCTCCTTTAGATACAAACCTTTTTATATAATAAACTAGTATATCAAATTATGAGAAAAATAATTTTAATTTTAATTTTAATATTAGCTACATCCTGTTCTTTAGAATCAAATTTACCCGAAAGAACTATTCAAGAAAGAAATTCCCTTCCTGAGATTACTGAGATAGAAGTTTGGGAAGAAGAATATTTAATCTTAGAAAAAGAAAATTTCGCTCCGGATGTGATTCAATTAAGTGATGGTACTTATAAAATATATTACAATTCAGTGCAATCTTTAAATGGAATTGGTAGTGCAACTTCCGAAGATGGTTTTACATATACTAAAGATGAAGGAGCAAGATTAGAAGATTTAGGTGAGGGCCAAGAATGTACTTCATCTCACCCTTGGTTAATGGAATTTGATAATGGTTACAGAATGTATTATCAATCTGATGCAAACTGTGCACAATCTACAAAAAAAGATTTCAGAATTTATTCTGCCTTTTCAGAGGATGGTATTAATTTTGAAAGAGAAGGAGTATTAATTGAACCTACAGATGAAAATGGTCTTGATGAACCAGCACATGGAAGAATAATCCAACTTAATGATGGTACTTATAGAATGTATTTCTCTACTGGTTTTATTGATAAAATTGGTCCTTCAGATATCATTGGTGCAACTTCCGAAGATGGTCTAACTTGGGTATTAGATGATGAAGTAATAATTGAAGATGGTCATGATCCAACAGTTTACATGGATGATGATAACATTATTCATATATATACCACTTTCTTAAGCGATAATATGTTACATTTAATTTCAGAGGATGGTTATAATTTTGAAATAGTTTCTTGGGTAGAGTTCTATAATAATGATCAAAGAATAGAAGATTTTGGTGATATTGATATTATTGAGATTGATGGTGAACTTTACATATTTGGTTCTGGTAAAGGTTCTAATGGAATATCAATCATGAAAAGAATAGAATAATTCAAAATATTTTTTGGTAACTATAAAATGTTGTTAATTAAAAGTGCCCCCGCAGGGATTCGAACCCTGGTCTCAGCCTTCGCGGGGCCACGTACTATCCAGGCTATACTACAGGAGCACAATTTTAAGAATAAAATATTAATTATAAATCTATTGTATTAAATCAACCAATCTAAAAATCTGATTTTCAAAACCTGTACGAGTTGCAGAGCGATTTCTTTCATTATAGGGCCTTTTCTTCTGATGTTCTTCTGTAGGTTTTTTTGCAAACCAAGGAATTTTTCCGTCTCTAATCTCTTTATCCAAAGTAGTTTTACTATATTTTCTATCATTTAATTTCCAGCGTCTAAATCTCCAGGCTGTATTTTTTCCAAGAATAAAATCTATTTCATTGAATTCCATTTCAGGTTCTTGCATCTCTTCATAATCTAATCTATTTCCATAAATAACTCTTCTTACAAAACTAGCCCCAGATCTAAATACTGCTGGTGAGATATCAAACAATTCTTTTTTTGCTTTAAGAGTTTCTTCTTCATCTATTACAAATTTTCCATTAACAAATCTTCCATATTCTAAACCGTTTACTATCGGACAATAAAAGGTTGCAGTTATTTCTGGTCTCAGTCCCCAGGTTTTAAGTTCTATACCATCTATTCTATCTCCAATAGGCCTTCCTCTAGAACCTTTAACAAGTTTATATCCATGATAAATATCCGGTTCAAATCTTCCTTGAATTCTAGTAATCATATTTCTATGTTTTTTTCTCACTCTTTTTAAAATTTACTCATAAAAAAGTATATAAATAGTTAAATTTCCTCAATTCTCATGGAAAAAGTATTAAAATGCTCAGCAAGCAAGACCGAGTTAACAAACGATAAAGGCTCAGTTATTTTTAAATGTCCTAAGTGCGGTCAAGCTGATATCATAAGGTCGTATCATAGTAGAGAATTAGCTACAAAATATGAATGCCCAAAGTGTGGCTTTGAAGGTCCAAATTAAAATGGCAAAAGCTGGAATTACAGTCCAAGTCATGCCAGAATCTGTTGAAATCGATTTGAAAGCATTAGAAACTAAAGTTAGAGAAACAATAATTAAAATTTATGGTGAAGTGGGTGAGATAAGAGTTTCTGAGGAACCTATTGCCTTTGGTTTGATTGCATTAAAATTTATATTCATTATTGATGAAAATAAAGGTACTGATGTTATAGAAGAAGCTCTTTTAGACTTAGAAGAAATTGGTAGTGC
>JAGWAA010000021.1 GCA_018302165.1 Candidatus Woesearchaeota archaeon | reverse complement strand
AAAGAACTAAAAATGTCTGGGCTGTTTGTAGAAACGCATTCTAAATTGCCAGATAGCAAAGCTTCAGCAAAAATTATTCAAATGTTAGATGCATATCTTGATTTGGATGTGGATTATAAGCCATTAGAGAAAGCAGCTGAGGATTTTGAAAATCAATTGAAAGGTTATGTAGATAAAATGCAAAAAACTGCACAAAAAACAGAAGATAAATGTGCTAATTATATGGGGTAAATTAAGAAAAAATATTTTTTATTTTTTCAAAAAGAGATTTCTTTGGAGCTTCAGGAATTATTCTTCTGCATTCTAAATAGAATCTTTTTTCTTCGGCTTCACCCATTGAAAAAGTTTTTCTGGGTAATGTTCCATCAAGTATTACAGTTTTGAATAAATCTGTTTTTTTAATTTTGGGTAAGAAAAAACCAATACAATTTGTTTTAGAAGCCAAAGTTTTTACTGCCTCAGTTCCATGTACATAATCCACTTTGATGTTCTTTGCTTTAATGTATGCATCCAAAAATAATTGTAGTGAGCCTACTGCTAAATTATGTGGAGGGTTTTGTAATATTAACACACCCCATTGATTTCCTGAAAGAAAAGGGATTGATTGGATGCCATCTTTTGTGGGGGTATATTTATTCATCTCAGCTTCAGAATTATACATTCTATAAATTAAATTTTTTCCGAAGAAGTTTTTCAAATTGGTTAATACCTTTGAAAGTTCAACATCAAATAAAACTCTATGTATTGGTTCAAAATTAAGACCATCATCATGAATATTAACTAGTTCAACCAAAGCGAATCTTGCTGGATGGTTCATAATTTCAGTCTTATCAATTGCATTTTGTTTTAGTTTTTCCCAAATTGCTTTTGCAGTAGCCAATGAATGATTACCATCACCAACGGCATAGAGCAAAACACCTTTATCAGTATTATATTTTTTTGAGAAATTTTCAGGATTAGCGAGTTTCTCAAGAGCAGTAGATATTTCTTGGAGAGTAGTTTCATCATCAATTTTGTATCCCTTAATATGACCAGAATTTTGCATTAAATCGAAATCATAAACAACTTGAGATTGTTTCTTAAACAAAGGTTCAATTACTGTTTTTTCAGGATCATCAATCAAAACCATGATGTGAGGAATCTCAATGAGAGCATTTTCTCTTATTTTTATTCTTGTAGGAAGACGCTCAATAACTGTACCTTCAGTAGATCTAATTAAGGTTTGAGAGCCCTTATTGTAATCATATGCTTCTAAATCTAAAGAAACAATTAGACCTTTTCTTGAAGGAGTTTGGGGGGTCTTTCTATCAACTAAAATAAACCCTGAGTGTTCTTTGATAAGGTTTCTTTCTAAGTAAAGTTCCATATTTGAGTTAATATTCTGTATCCTTATGTTAGAATCCTTTTCTTCTAAGAATGCCTCAGGAAAAATAAGACGAAAAGTAGAAGGATTTGAGGAAACCAGGCGCTCTACCTGGAGCCAATAATCAGGCTGGGAAGTAAATTGGTCACAGGCTACTACAGCCCATTTTGTCATGTCTAAGCCTTCTGTTGGAAGAAGGATTTTTGGTACTTGTAAAGCGATTTTATCGTTCATTTTAGCATCAATTTTGAATTAGAAAAGGAGATATATAAGTATTTAGGAACCAGTATTCAACACCTAAAAAGGAATACAAGCATTTAAAAAGGGGTAAGAATTATAAAAAATGTCAAAAACAGATTTTTGAAGGGCGTTAAGCAATTCAATGAAGAAATTTTTGATTAAAACGGAGAGTAAAATGAGACAAGAAGGCAATAGAGGACCGAGAAGAGAAGGCGGATTTAAAAGTTTCGATTCAGGACCAAGAGAAATGCACAAAGCAGTTTGTTCAGAATGTGGTCAAGAATGTGAAGTACCTTTCAAACCTACCGAAGGTAAACCGGTCTACTGTAGATCATGTTATGCTAAACACAAACCTCAAAGATACTAAAATTTGAGATTAAACTTAGATATAATTTTTTAAAATTTTTTTTTAACTTTTTTAAAAAGAATAATAAATAGTTGATGATAGATATAAAAGATGTTTTCATACAAAAAAAGCAAATTTAGAATGGATATTGTTTATCCCAATAAGATGTATGGAGGTGTTTATTCTTTAGGTCCTTTAATTATATATAATTTAGTTAATAATAGAAAAGACTGGTTCTGTGAAAGAGTTTTTTTGGATTCTGGAAAAGTTACTGCACCAATAGCTGGATTTTCATTACAATATGAAGGGGATTTTGAGAATGCATTAAAAATGAAAACTCAGGGCATTAATTTTGCTGGGGGGCCATTAGTTGAAATGTATTATGATAAGATTATAAAATATTTTGATTTTTTGGTGCTAGGTGATGTTGAAGCAGTTATGCCTTTAGTGCTTGAAGAATATGAAAAAGGTGTATCAGGATTTATTACAAGAATTGAAAAAATTAAGGGAGTTTACACTGGAAAAACAGTAACTAGAGCGAGAGTTGAAAACTTGGATGATTTTTATCCTATTGTACAACCTTTCCCAGAACAAATTAATACGGAATATGTGTTTGGAAAATGTTTTATGTTAGAAATTGAAAGAGGTTGTCCTTTTGATTGTAAATTCTGTTCATTAAAAAGATTTTATCCTGAAGTCAGATATAGGAGTTTGAAAGTAATTAAAATAATTATTGATGAAGGTTTGAAAGAAAATAAAGTTTCTAGAGTGGTTATTTATTCACCATCATTTGCACATCCAGATAGAAAAGAAATTCTAAAGTATTTATTAGAAAAGAAAATTAGAGTGAGTGTTCCTTCAATTCGTGCTGAACTCATGGATAAAGAGACATTAATTCTTTTGAAAAAATGCGGATTAGAATCTTTAACTATTGCACCTGAATGTGGACAAAAATTAAGATTAATAATAGGTAAGAAAGTTTATGATGAGAGTTATTTAAGGTTTGTAAAGTGGTGTAACGAAGTTGGGTTTCAAAAATTAAAAATGTATTTTATGATCGGACTTCCAGGAATGACTAAACCTGATATGGAAGACATGGTTAAATTTTTATTAGCTATGAAAAAAGAATTCAAGGGAAGGATTTATGTTTCAATAAATTATTTTGTACCAAAACCTGGAAGTGAGTTTGAAAATTATGAACTTGAAAAGAAAAAAATGAAAGCCATGGAAAAATTCATTGAAAAAAGTTTAATTGCCTTTAAAGTTAAGAAACCATCAATACCTGTTGCTTTTAGAGAATGGAAATTTTTAAAATAAAAAAATTAAACAAAAAATGTCAAGTAAAAGACATAGCAAACAATAAATATCAATGCTATTAATAATATTGAAGCTAGGAAACCTAGTCCGCCAAAAAAGCCTTCCCTAACAGGGTCCTTGATTTGTATTGTATCCATATAAAAATAAATGAAATATTGTTTTATAAAAATTTATGTTTTAATAAATAGTAATTATTAAACAATTAAAATGCACTAATTACTAAAGCCGCAACAATAGGGATAAATAAATTATCGTCTATAAAAGGTATTTTTAAATTCTCAAGTAACAAGGATGAAATTGTACCAAAAAAGGCTGCAAAGGAGCTTACAAAGATCATTGCACCAAAAAATGAGAATACTATTGCGATTAAAGTTCCTTCAATGGATTTTAAGTGTTTGTAATCTTTTCTTGAGAGTAATTTTCCAAATATATGAGAGAAACCATCACCTAAAGATAAAATTAATATTGAAGCCAATGCAGTCTGAAGAGAGAAGAAATGCACCACAACAATGGAACCAATCATGAAAAAAATTGGGCCCTTACCTGGGAAAGTTTTTCTGTATTCAGGACGTTCAAATCTATCCATAACCCAAGAAGCAACAGGGATACGAAAATGTAAGCAAAGTTTTGAAAGTGTTAAACCTAAAATTAATATTGCAATCAAATGATAAATATTAAATATTTGAAAATAAAGCATACAAACAATAAAAACACCAAAAAAAATGTGTAATAATTGTCTTTTAAGTTCTAAAGATGTAATCATTGGATAATATGGCTAAAAACAAGTTTAAAAAGATTATGGAGCTTACAAAAAGGTTTATTAATCAAATTACTTTAAAAGAAAATGATGGAAGTATTTGGTGATTCAATTGAAATTGGAAAGAAAGTTGATATTATTGAAGATGGTTATAAAATTAAAGCCAAAGGAACTTATAATCTAGAAGAATTATATGAAGAACTAAAGAATTGGTTTGAACATATGGGTTATAAATGGTTAGAATTAGAATATAAACAAGTTATCAATCGAGATGGTTCTAAAAATTTAGAAATACTTTGGCAAGGAGAAAAAGAAATTGATGATTATGTTACTTTTAAAATAAAATTAAATATGAATATAACAGGAATTAATGATACAGAAATAAAATTAGAAACTGGTGCAACAGTAAAAAGACAAAAGTGTACTTTAGAAATTAAAAGTGGGGCTTGGATCGAAAAAAATGTTGATTATTTTAAGAAGAAACTTTTAGGGAAATATTTACCACAATTATATGAAATTTTAATTCGGGACAGACTAATAGATCAAAAACAAACCCTTTATTTAGAAGTACATAAATTATATGATGAACTAAAAGCATTTATGATGATTTACAGATGAAAAAAATAAAATATATATTGTTGTTTATAGGATTATTATTTTTAGATCAAATTACAAAGTTTATATTCTTTGAGAAAGAAATAAATTTAATTGGGAATATTTTAAGGATTGACTTTACTACAAATACGGGTGTTGCATTTGGGATATTTTCAGGATTAAATTGGTTATGGATAATAATCTCATTAGTAGCAGCAATATTAGTCTGGATTTTATTTAAGAAATATTTACTTAGTGTTGTATTAATTGAAGTTGGAATTATTGGGAATTTGATTGATAGAATATTTTTTGGATATGTTAGAGATTTTATTGGGATTTATGTTTGGCCAAATTTTAATGTTGCTGATGCTTGTAATACCATTGGAGTTTTAATCTTAGCATATTATTTAATTAAAGAAGATTAACCTATATAACCACCTTTTTGAAGGTTCCAAAGTTTTTTGTATAATCCAGATTGTTTTATTAATTCTTCATGCTTGCCCATTTGAACAATCTTACCTTTATCTAAAACAATAATTAAATTTGCTTTCATAATTGTTGATAATCTATGCGCAATTAAAATTGAAGTCCTATTTTGAAGAAGTTTTTCTAAAGAAACTTGAATATCAAATTCAGTTTGAGAATCTAATGAAGAAGTAGCTTCATCTAAAATTAAGATTTTTCTATCGGCAAGTATAGCTCTAGCAATAGATATCCTTTGACGTTCACCACCAGAAAGTTTTGCACCTCTCTCTCCAACAAGGGTATTTTCACGTAAAGGGAAACGAGAAAGTGTTTTATCTAATTGAGATAATTTAATAGCCTTAAACACATCAGACTTTGAAGCATCAGAATTAGAAAAAGCAATATTATTGTAAATAGTATCATTAAATAATATGCATTCCTGCGGGACAATACTTAATTCTGATCTTAAAGATTCTTGTTTACAGTCATAAATAGATTTTCCATCAATCAAAATATCTCCATATTGGATATCATAAAACCTATATAGTAATTTAATTAAAGTTGTTTTTCCAGAGCCTGAAGGGCCAACAATTGCTACACGTTCATTCTTTTTGATAGATAAACTAAAATTTGAAAAAATCTTTCTATTTTTAAAATTAAAATAAATATTTTTAAACTCTATATTACCATTTCGAATTATTAATTCTTTTGAGTGAGGTTTATTTTTTATTTCATTTTTGATTTTATTATATTTGAATAAAGTTTCAAAATCTGCCATTGCATGATAGAAATGTTTTACACCATAAACAAAATTGTAAAGTAAACTGAATATATTTCCAAAGATAGTATAAATGAACACTAAAGCACCAATAGAAAGATTACCAGCCAAGAAACTTCTTATTGAAAAAAAGAGTAATAAAATTGTACCAAAGGATATTATTAATCCTTGCCCAGTATTCATCCAACGAAAAAAATTCCAAAGTCTTAAAGCTGCAAATTTTGTATTTGAACTAATCTTTGAGAATTTAGATTTTATAACTGATTCTTTCCCAAAATATTTGATTGTATCAATATTTGAAAATATATCATTAATTGTAGATTTTTCTATGTCTTCTTGGGCATTTAATTTTAAATTTGGTTCTTGTTGAGAGTTTTG
Organism: Candidatus Woesearchaeota archaeon; assembly: GCA_018302165.1. Classification (GTDB taxonomy): domain Archaea; phylum Nanobdellota; class Nanobdellia; order SCGC-AAA011-G17; family GW2011-AR17; genus JAGVZZ01. Next base: position 2,699 of record JAGWAA010000021.1, on the reverse strand, counting down.
AATGAAAAAACTATAAGTGATAAATGTAATTACAGTTAAAACTAAAATTAATGAAGAAGCCCAATCGAAGTAAGCTAAAGAAATACTTGCTAAAATTAATTGAAAAAATAAGGGAAGAGTATTAAATGCTATAAAATCATTCATTTGTTCAATAGCATTAACGCCACGATTTAATCTCGAAATTAACATTCCTGTACTATGTGTTTGATGAAATCTGTGGGATAATGTAATTAAATGGTTGAAAAATTTTTGTTTTAAGTCTAAAATTGAATTTACATCTAATACATTCAAATAATGAATTGATAACCAACGAAAAATTGCTTGACTGATGATAAGTATAATATAAATAATTAAACAAATTAAAAGAAATGAAATAAATACTTCAGAAGATATTAATGAATTAGAATAGCTTGTACCTCGATCAATAATCTCTTTGAAGATGAAACTTTCAATAATTACACTTGATTCAATCAATAATGCAGTAATTAAAGTAAAGATTAACAAAACCTTATAATCTTTTATAATATCCCAATAGACCTTAAGATTATATTTAAAATTAATATCACGTTTCTTTTTAGGTCTTTCAAACATCTATGTTTAGTATGGTAAAAGATTTAAAAACCTTCCCACAATGTTTATAAAGTTTTGAACTTTGTAAATGATTAATGAAAAAAGGGGAGAATAGTCAAATATTTGTATCACTTTTTGGAGTACCAAAAGAAAAAACAAAAGAAGAAAAAGAAGAAGAAATTAAAAAAAATAATCCTTTTCTTAATCGAAACGAAAAAAGTATTATTCATCCTAAGAATGGTTCTAAAAAATTAAGTTTGGTTATGGATAGTATGACTGAACCTGTTGAAAAATATTATTTCTTTTTTACAAAATTTTTAAGCGTACATGAATCAAGTAGTTTTGGGATTCATACTGTGAGTAAAGATAAACAACCAGGATTAATAAAATTAAAAGATGTTTTTGATGCGTCGGTTAGTAGTGCATTTCATGGAAATGTGGGAAGTAAAATTTCTGCAATCCAACAGCAAGTATCAAGTTATTTAACACAAATTGGTCAGTTGACAAAAACAATTTTCCCAATGGTTAGAGAAATTAGAATGATGGATGAAAGAAGAGAATATTATAATAAAAGTCTCTCAGCAAATAAAGATGATCCTGAAGCTAGGCAAAATGAAATTACTTTGAAATCTATGTGGGTTGAGATTGTTGAACAAGGAATGCAAAACCCAAATTCCGTTTATAGTCTTGCAACAAAGTTAGGATTTGTAACATTACCAGATTTATTTTTTGGAATAAATCCTCATGGAAAAACAATTGATGAACAACAAAAAAATTTAACCAAAGTTATGGATGCTATGCAAAAAGAGCATCAATTTACACAAAAATTAAGAGATATTTTAACTAAAAAATTAGTTCAATATTATACTTGGAAATTAAAAACCCATAGTGAAATGGAACATACTTGGAAATTTAGAATTAAAAATCTTAAACAGCATTATAATGTAATTAGACTTTATGTTTCTTGGTTAAAACCATTGATGACTTCATTAAAAGCACTGCAAATGAAAACAAATATTTATGAATCATCTTTAGTTAGTTCTTTTGAAAGCAGTAAATTAGAATTAGAACTTTTAGGAGTCACTAAAAGAGGGAAATATTATAATTCTTGTGTGTTGATTAGAATAACACAGGTAACAAGACCAGAATTGACCTATACACAAGGTGGACAAAAACAAGTACAACATTCAGGAGAAGTAAAAATTGAAATAGAACCCTATGTTGCAACTGATTTTGATATTGATTATTATAAAGAAGAATGTGATAAAGATATTTTGAAAACTGTTTATGGACAAAACATAGATTTTTCTGTTGACGTTGAAGAAGTTTTAAAAAGTTTAGGTAGTGATGTTGAAAAATATTTAGAAGAAGCTGAACAAGGAAAAAAAGAAAATAAAGAGGAAGAAAAAAAGAAAGAAATTGTAGGACAATCTTTATTTGAACCATTTACTTCTTTAGCTGGTGCATATAAAATGTTTTTTCCATTTTTGAATAAAGAAGAAAAAAAGGAAAGAGAAATAGGGTTTGATAAAGAGGAAGAAAAAAAAGAATTGACTAAAAAAGCTAGTGATCATGCCTGGTTAGTTTATGATGTTTTTAAGAAAATGAATGGATTAATGACCCCATAAGAAGCAAAACTTAGTAAACTTTCCTATTTTCAGAAACTATCTCAGATCTAAAAGACTGAGCGTACGCTTCTGAACTGAAATTATCCCTAAACTCTATCTCTTGATTTCATAGTTTGAGATATATGGCTGGTTTACAACAGCCTGCCCATAGAAGATTTTGTATCCTCTTAGGGAGATATTTTTACTCGCATTCAAATCTGCATGACATTTAAATCCTCATTCTTTGCAATGAAAAAAACTTCCTTTTCTATTTTCTTTGTCAATGTGTCCACAAAAATTACATTCTTGAGAAGTAAATTTCGGATCAACAAGAATTACTTGCTTTCCTTGATTCTCAGCTTTATATTTCAGCATTTTTCTGAATTGAAAATACGCCCAAGAATTTCTCTTTCTATTGAACACCTTACCTTTCTTTCCATTACGAATACCTTTCAAATCTTCCAATGCAAATGCACCATAAGGTAATGATGCAATTTTTTTTGTCAGCAAATGATTGTAGCC
>JAGWAA010000020.1 GCA_018302165.1 Candidatus Woesearchaeota archaeon | reverse complement strand
TATACTTTTTTCAATGAAGAATACCAAGAGATATATCATTCTCAAACAGGTGCACTAGAAGAAGCTCAAAAAAAATATATTGAACCATTAGGTGTAAAAGACAACCAAGTTATTCTTGACATTTGCTTTGGTTTAGGTTACAATACTTTCGCGGCTATAGAAAATGCAAAGCACTTAAAAATAATCGCACTTGAGAAAGATCCTAAAGTTCTAGAAGACTTACAAACTCTAGATATAAAAGGTAATTATAACATAATAAAAAAAGTTGCAAAGGATTATTACTATAAAGATGATAATTATGAAATAAAATTAATTTTAGGCCCTGCAGAAGAAACAATAAAAAAAGTCAAAGAAAAATTTGACGTAGTCTTCTTAGATCCATTTGCACCAAGAAACAACCCAGAATTATGGACTGAAGAATTTTTCAAAGAAATATATTCTAGAATGAAAAAAGGCGCAAAGCTTGCAACATATTCTTGTGCTAGAAAAATACGAGATAATTTAAAGTCTGCAGGCTTCAAAGTAATAGATGGCCCCAATGTAGGACGCCGTGGTCCTTCAACAAACGCAATCAAGAAATAACACTAAATTTATATATTCCCAAAAATTCATATCGATAATGCACATTGGAATTGTTATTGATACCTATGACTCTGGTGTAAACGCTGGAGGAGTCATTTCCACTCAAAGATTTGTTAATCTTTTAAGAAAAGCAGGGCATAAAGTTACAATTATTACAACCGGAACAGAAGCCCCAGATAAAGTAATCATGCCTACTTACAGCATTAAAGTACCATATGTTATAGAGATTCTGAAACGGTTTAAAATAACACTAGCAAAACCTGATGACAACAAACTAAATGATATACTCCAAGAATTAGATATAATCCATATTGAGTTCCCATTTCACTTAGGCAAAAGAGCAATAGAATTAGCAAAAGAAAAAAACATTCCAGTAGTCAGTACTTTCCATGTTCAAGCAGAAAACATTACTTATAATTTAAGTTTAAACAACCAAAAAGTAATAAAAACTATTTATAGTTATTTTATTAATAATATATTCAATAAATCAAACTTTGTAATCTCACCGAGTGCATTTGCAAAAAATGAATTGCTCCATTATGGTCTTAAAACAGAAACTGAAGTTATCTCAAATGGCGTTTCTGAAGAATTCAAGTATCTTAACTTAAAAAAAGACAACAACAGATTCACAATTTTAACAGTTGGTCGTTTAGGCAAAGAAAAAAAGCAAGAGATTATCCTCCAAGCTTTAGCCAAGTCTAAATTCAAAGATAAAATTCAATTAACAATAGTAGGCGATGGAACATGCAGAGAAAATCTAATTGATATGGGCAAACAATTTAATATTACTCCAAGATTTTTAAGAGGAATTCCAATAAAAGAATTAGTTCATCTATACAACACCACAGACCTTTATGTCCATTCAGGAGAAGTCGAGCTTGAATGCATGGCAGTTTTAGAAGCTATTTCATGTAAACTAGTTCCATTGATTGCAAATTCTGAAAAAAGTGCAGCGCCACAATTTGCTTTGGATGAAAGAAGCTTATTTGAAAAAAGCAATCCAGAAGACTTAGCAAAAAAAATAGACTATTGGTACTCTCATCCAAAAGAGCTTCAAGAAATATCAAACAAGTATCTTCAAGAATCCAAAAAATATAATATTAAAAAATCTAATGAAAGAATTATAGCCATTTACAAGAGATTAATTTCAGAAAATAAAAAAGCTACCATTCAACCTATTCAAAAAAAAGAAATTTCTAGACTTAAAACATTAAAAAATTACTTTAAATTTGGAAACAAAAGCGAATAATTACCATTAGCACTAAACTCAATGTATATTTCAATAACCCATCAAGTTATTTGGAAAGGTAGAGTGATTTAACAAAAGATTTATTAACTCAAAATAAAAAACAAAATTATGTCAAGATATGATACTCCCACTAGAATTTATACAAATGATACAAAAGATTATCATAGAGAAACAGAGATTTCTTTAACAGAAACAACAAAAGATCCAATTTCACTGATTCAAGCTTTAAGAAAAATGGGAACACATCAAATAGCTGTATTTGCAGGAGGAAAAGAATTCGAAGAAATAACATATATTTGTAGAATAAAAATAGACAATAAAGTAATTGTAGGAGTAATTTTTAATGAACTAGAAAAAGTTAAAAATTATTTAATAGAAGAATTAAAAAAAGAAAAATCAGATAGAACCTATGATGTTCTAAGATGCATTATAGCTAGAGAAGATGCAAGATCTCATCTTAGACATCAACTAGAAACAGAACAAACTAAAGATCTAGAAGCAACTGTTGAAATGATTCTAACAAATTCAGAATTATAATTAAAAAAATTAATCTAATAATTCAATAGAAATATTAACACTTTCTGGGATTGGTACTCTCATAATCAATCTCAAACTTCTTTCATCAACACCAAGATCAATTAATCTTTTATGAATTCTCATCTCAAAGTTATCGAATGAAGCTTTTCCTTCTCCATCAGGAGATTTACGAGTAGTAATCTTCAACTTCTTGGTAGGCAATGGTATTGGTCCAGAAACTCTAACTTTAGTTTTTTCAACTATGTCTAATATAGAAGCAATTATCTCATTCAATTTGCTAATATTATTGCTTGATAATCTTATTCTTGCTCTTTGCATTCTTCCTCTGATTTAATTCAGAATTTATAAACCTTTTCATTCAGTTTTAGTTATTTTACTGAGAATAATAGATAAAATTATAGAATTAAAAATTAATTAAAAAAAAGAAAGGATTAAACCTTTTTAACTACAGATAAACACCTTCCAGCAGCAACTGTACTACCAGCATCTCTGATAGCGAATGAAGCTAATTGTGGAATCTTTGTATTTTCTTCAATTACTAAAGGTTTCATTGGTTTTAATCTAACTATTGCTGCATCCCCATTCTTAATAAAGTCTGGGTTCTCTTGGATTACTTCTCCAGTCATTGGATTGATTTTCTTTTCAATAGCAACAAACTGACAAGCAACTTGAGCTGTGTGTATATGGAATACAGGTGTATATCCTACAGTCAAAACAGTTGGATGGTTCATTACAATAATTTGTGCAGTAAACTCAGTCGCAACTGTTGGAGGATTATCTACATGTCCTAATACATCTCCTTTAGCAATATCTTTCTTACCAACACCTCTAACACTGAATCCAACGTTATCTCCAGGTAATGCTTCAGTAATTTCTTCGTGATGCATTTGGATAGACTTAACTTCTCCAGAAACACCTTTACCTTCTCTACCAGGAACAATAATAACTTTGTCTCCAATCTTCATTTTACCAGTTTCAACTTTACCAACTGGAACAACTCCAATTCCTGTAATGTTGTAAACATCCTGTAAAGGTAATCTCAAAGGCAAATTTGTTGGTTTTTCAGGCTCTTTGAAAAGATCTAATTGCTGTCTTAAAGTTGGTCCAGTATACCAAGACATATTTTCGGATTTTTTAAAAACATTGTCACCTTTCCAAGCACTAATTGGAATGAAAGGTACTTCTTCAATTTTATATCCTACTTGTTTCAATAATTTACTAACATTTTCTTTAACAGCTTCAAACTTAGCTTTATCATAATTTACAGCATCCATTTTGTTAACTAAAATACCAATTTGCTTGACATTCATAGTCTTACACAAAATAATATGTTCTTGTGTTTGAGCCATGATACCTTCAGTACCTGCAACAACAACAAATGCAATATCTGCTTGTGAAGCACCAGTAATCATGTTTTTAATAAAATCTTTGTGTCCAGGAGCATCGATAATTGTGTATTCAAATTTATCAGTCAACAATTTTTTATGCATTAAATCAATAGTAACTCCTCTCTCTCTTTCTTCCTTCAAGTTATCCATGATGAAAGCAAACTCGAATCCAGCTTTACCTAATTCTGCTGCTTTCTCTTTCAACTTTTTCATTGTTTGTTCATCAATGACACCGGAATCATAGAACAATCTACCAACAGTTGTACTTTTACCGTGATCAACATGTCCAACAAATACAATGTTTACGTGTGGTTTTTCCTTTACCATTATTATTTTCCTCCATTAGTATAATATCGTTTTGCTTATGGAAATGCCCATGGTTTATAAAGATTTTGGTATGTTTATAGTCCAAAAACTACCCTAAAAAATAACAAAAATCAAATAAAATCATTCATTATTCTATTATTCAATTCTCCACGAAGATTTTCATGCATCATAATCCTTGCATGCTCTGGATGATTTGATAACAACCAAGCTAATTTAATATAAGCAGTTTCAGCACTTAAATCTAATTGATCACCAAGTATTCCAATATCCTTCAATACTTTTCCATTTGAATAAACATTCATATTAACACGCCCAAATAAAGTTTGAGTAGTCATAACCACTGGAATTTTTTTTGCTAACTTCTTTAATTCATTAAATATTTCTTTATTTTCAGCATGCTGATCAATAGGCATATGTCCTAAACCAGTTCCTTCTAAAATTAATCCATCATATTTTGAATAAATTTTTAATTCATCTACAAACATATTTGGTTTTGATTTCAAAATTCCAACTTTCACTTCTTTGAACAATTTCAATTTCAATTCTCTTTTTTCTCTAGGCCTAAAACTATTATCAATAATTTGAACAATTTTAGTATTATAATTTATTTCAGCATATTGTTTTGCATTAACAGGCCTAAAAGCATCTCTTCTAGAAGAATGCAATTTCCTGCATTTCAATCCTGGTAACAACCAACAAATATCATCACTTGAAACTTTATGCATACACACACCAACTTCTGCAAATTCAGTCTTCAAAATAAATTCAACAGCACAAATTAAATTCATTGCCGCATCTGAACTCCCACGATCACTAGACCTCTGTGCACCGACGAGAATCACAGGAATATTTAACCCCTCTAAAATAAAAGACAATGCTGCAGATGTATAATGCAAAGTATCAGTACCATGTGTGATTACAATCCCATCAGTACCATTCTTAATTTCTTTTTCAATTTCTTTAGCAAGAGTATTATAATTACTAAACCTCATATCCTCAGAAAACATATTACTAATCAATCGAGAATTAATATTTGCTAGCTCATTAAGTTCAGGGAACTGTGTAACAATCTCTTCAGGAGTATAACGCGCAATAACAGCCCCAGTCTCATAATCAACTTTAGACGCTATTGTCCCACCAGTATGTAAAATAGTAATATTCTTTTTTCCTTTAGAAGTTTCAAGTTTCAAAGATTTAGAAATTTTTTCTTTATGTTTCTCTAAAACTTTTACATTCTTAATTTCTTTTTTATCGAGTCCAACATTATAACCAGAAGACAATTTCACAACAATATTACCAGAAGAAGGCATTAAAACCCCCTCAAAAACATTATCCTTCATCTCAACTCTAACTTTATCACCAATATCCATAAAACAAAACAAATCACATTAACTTAAATATCTTATGCTCTGTTACAAATATAGATATTCTAGTTAAAATATATTTATATATCCCATCAACGAAAGATAACACACAAACCAATTATTTAGGTTTTAAAAAAGGGTAAGGGGTAAAGAAAAATGGACTTTTTAGTACAAAATGCATTACAAAACATGAATGCTCAGGCACAAACCAACCAAACAGTTGGTCAAGCAAACATCAAGGTCGTAGGTTGTGGTGGTGGTGGAACAAACGTTACAAACTGGCTCTATAAAAAAGGAATCCAGGGCGCAGAAATCATCGCTATGAACACAGATAAACAACACTTAGATTTAATTGAAGCTGATAAAAAACTTCTAATTGGAAGAAGCTTAACAAGAGGTTTAGGTTGTGGTGGATTTCCACAAAAAGGATATGAAGCAGCAAAAGAGCAAATGTCCGAAATCAAACAAATGCTTAAAAGTTCAGATATGGTTTTCATCACTGCTGGTATGGGCGGTGGTACAGGTACAGGATGTGCTCCAGTTGTAGCAAAAGTTGCTAAAGAAGAAGGAGCAATAGTTATTGGTTCAGTTACAATGCCTTTCAATATTGAACGCGCACGTATAGAAAAAGCTGAATATGGATTACAACAATTAAGAGATATTTGTGATACAGTTATTGTCATTGATAACAATAGATTAGTCGAAATTGCCGGAAACTTACCAGTTCAACAAGCATTCGCAGTTGCTAACGAATTAGTTTCAACAATGATCAAAGGAATCGTTGAAATTATTGCAGTCCCATCTCTAGTCAACTTAGATTATGCAGATGTAAAAGCAATCATGTCCAATGGCGATGTTTCAGTTGTTGGTATAGGTGAATCAGGTTCTGAAAGAAGAGTTGAAGAAGCAGTTAAAAGAGCTTTAGGCAACCCATTGTTAGAAGTAACATATGAAGGTGCAACTGGTGCATTGATACATATCACTGGTGGAGCTGACTTAACATTAGATGAAGTCAACAAAGCTGGAGAAATGATTACACAAGCATTAGACTCAGATGCAAACGTCATCTGGGGAGCAAGAATTGCTGAGGATATGAGAGGAAAATTAAGAATAATGGCAATCATTACTGGCGTCCAATCACCTTACATTTTAGGTAAAGGAACTAGTAAAAAACATTCTCAAGGCTCTGCAATGTCTAAAGAACTGGGATTAGATTTCGTTTAAATTTTTTTCCTTCCCTTTTTTTAAGCTAGTGTCTTCCCCAGACGCTAGCACTTATTTCTTCACTATTCGCTAAATAAATCATAATAATCATTACAAAGCATATACCCAAACATTTATATAAAATAAAGAAAACACATTAAGCAAATGAAAACAGTAATGTGCTATGATTGTGGCAAAGAGATAGAAGTTTTTGAATCACGTTTTGTAACAATCCCTAAGTATCGCTGTGAAAATTGTTTAAAAAGAAAATGAATTCATTTCTATTAATTTATTTAAGTCTAATAAGCATATTAGTTATAATTCATTTATTAAAATTTTTTAAAAGAAAAAAAGAATAATTATTCTGAAAATTTTTCAACTTTTTCTAATAAACCTTTTTTAATCCCCTAAAAAGATTTTCTAAAGGAGGTGGTTCAAATGCAAGAACTAAAACTAACAACAAGAAAACAAGAAGAATTAAATGACCAACCAACAATTGAAAATGTGATGTACATAAGTTTAGATAAACGTTGGTTCATACATAAAACAATCATCACAGACATAAAACCTTTAACTTATATGAAAAAAGTGTTTGAAGATGATTAATTTTTCTTTTTTTATTTAGAAAGTTATATAAGAATCCTTAACTCAGATAAACATAATGGCCATTAATGAATTAAACTTAGCAAAATTTGAAAGTTTTGTTAAAAATAATAAAGAAATCATTGCAGCTATGTACTCAGGTTCATATAGCAGAGACCTAGCAGATGACTATTCAGATTTAGATATAGAATTTGTTGTAACAAAAAAGTTTCTATTAAATTCAAAAAATAGCATAAAAGTCTTATTAGAAAAATTGGGAAAAGTTAAGCTTCTTTACTATTTAGATGACAAAAATGTAAAATCCTTAGTTAATGACTATCAAAAAGTAGATTTCAAATTACATACAATTGATAGTCTAATTCCAAGAGAAAAATACAATTCCATAAAAATTATCAAAGATTCAAATAAGCTGTTAGTTAATTTCAAGAGTAAATCCAAAGAATGCAAAACTTTAGCCACAAAAGAATTTATTGAAGGCGAACTAAAAGAAGCAATTATAACCCAAATTATAGTTTCAAATAGATGTGCTAGAGGTTGGAATTTCTGTTCAATGTCATGGATTAATTTTAGAACTGAAAGGTTATTTGTAAATTTAATGAAAATAAGAGGAATATTACATTTTGACTTTGCAAATATTGAAAATAGATTAAATAATACTGAACTTGAAATGTTCAAAAAAGCATTATGCAAAGAACCAAAGAAAAAAGAGATTCAAAGATCATTAAAATGTCTTTGGAAATTAACAAAATATGTATTTAATAAATATGATAAAAAATTAATTAATAGAATTGATGAAAAAGCTATCTTAAATAAAATAAATAGCCTTATTTTTAAAACACATTAATAACCCCTCTTACTCAAAAATATTATTCCCTAATGCATACAATCACAGACATAAAACCTTTAACTTATATGAAAAAAGTGTTTGAAGATGATTAATTTTTCTTTTTTTATTTTATTCTAAATCCAGCATTAATATCAACAACATTATTAATAATTAAGTTAGGCCTATAAAAAAATTCATTATCTCTCAATATTCCAACTAAACTAGAACCTTGCATAAAACATTCCCCAGCAATAATTTGTTCTTGAGTTAAATGTTTCATAATATCTTCTGGAGTTAATATCTTCCCATAAACAATTTCCCAATAATTTCGAACAATTCTAAAATTATCATTTAAAACATCAAGAGGGAATCTAGACTCAACTATTGCAGGAGCTAAATTAAATAGTTTAGATTTTAACAAAAAAACAGCCTCATTAAAATTAAAATAAATTGGCAATCCAGGAACCCTTAAATTTGGTCCAACAGAACCAGGCATGGAATTATATTGAGCATAAGAATGATTTGAACAAAAAATACCATTTGTGTCTAGATCATTATCACTAACACCACTATGAATATATTTTCCATCACCAAAAATCCCTTTTCCAGTTATAGCCCTATAAATTTTAACTTCCATTTTAACATAAAATCCAACAATAATTAGGTTATAAATTTAACTATTTTTAACTACTAAAGAGGAATAGCAAAAAGTTTAGATTTTAAGCAAGAAATATTGTTCCCTAATGCAGACAAACACAGACATAAAACCATTAACTTACATGAAAAAAGTGTTTGAAGATGATTAATTTTTCTTTTTTCTTTCTAAATCTTTATTAACCTTCAAAAAATATCAAAATCAAACAAAAATCATAAATTATAACCATTTCAAAACAACATTTCTAGACTAAATATATATATAAATCACACTTAATATAACCAACGATAAGATGGTAGATCAACTCAAAAATAT
>JAGWAA010000019.1 GCA_018302165.1 Candidatus Woesearchaeota archaeon | reverse complement strand
TGTTTAAACTTTTTTGTTTCTAATTCTAAGTTTTCGTCAAATGGATCAAAACCTCCACCACCCCAAAAAAAGAAAACTAAATTATTAATTCTTAATGTTTTTTTATGGTAATTATTTATCTTTGAGAATTTTTTGCAGATTACTTCTAATTTTTTTTCTTCTTCATGATTCCCTGGAATTATATATAGTGGTTTTTCTAACTTTCTTTCTAATTCTTGAAGAACTTTTTCTAATCCAACACCAAACCAACTGATATCTCCAGCACAAATTAAAAAATCAACTTCTTTGGAATTTTTAATAATGTTATTTAATGCTTCTTTGTTCAAATGTGCGTCTACAAATGCGAGGAATTTCATTTTTTCTTTTTTCTTTTTCTAATTAAGAATAAATATACCATAGGTAAAATCCCCATAGTGTTTAGTATTAATATTAGAATGAACCAAACTCTTTTGTTGTCACGCGCTGAGTGCCATAAACCAAATGCTTTCCAAATTGTTTCCCAAATTATTAAAGGTAATAATATAATATAGAACATAGCTGGTGTGAATGTTTCTAAATTTGCTAATATTGCTGTTATCATCTTCTTCTGAATGGTCCACGGGGATTTAAACTTTTCGAATCTCTTCTTGGTGATCCTTGTGAAGGTCTTCTAGGGGGGAATCTTCCACCTTCTCTTTCTTCTCTTTTGAAACCACTACTTCTTGGCCCATCTCTTCTTTGGAAGCCGCCACCTTGAGGTCTATCTCTTCTGAAACCACCACCAAAGCTATTCCCTTGGCTTTGTGTTTTTACTGTTTTAACTTCTTCAAATTGTGGTGTTTCCATTTTGTGGATTAATAAAGAACGATCTTCTAAAACATGTCTGAAATTATCATGGTCTTCAGATGTTAATAGAGAAATAACTTTTCCTTCACTTCCTGCTCTTGCTGTTCTTCCAATTCTGTGAACATATTCTTGGGAAGTTTTTGGGATATCATAGTTTATAATCAGATCAACATTTTTAATATCTAATCCTCTTGCAGCAACATCACTTGCTACTAAAATTTGGAGTTTGTTGTCTCTGAATGCATCCATAACTTGTTTTCTTTTTGATTGAGTTAAACCACCATGTATTGCTTCAGCTTTAAAATTTAATTTTCTTAAATTATTGTTAATAAAATCAACATTTCTTCTTGTACTACAAAAGATAATTGTTAATAATGGTTGATGTTTCATTACATGAACTAATAAAGAAAATTTGTTTCTTCTATCGGTGCTGTAGAAATTTTGCATTAATTTGCTTTTATCTACATAAATTGGCATCTTAATCTTTTCTGGATTGTTCATATATTTGTGAACTAAATTTAGAATTGTTGATGACATTGTTGCACTGAATAAAAGTTTTTGTGTATTTTTTGGTATCTCGGAAATAATTCTGTTAATATCCTCAATAAAACCCATTTCAAACATTTTATCTGCTTCATCTAAAATTAATATTTTTACTTTTCTCAAATCTATTGTTCTTCTTGTAAGATGATCTAGTAATCTTCCTGGTGTACCTATTACAACATCTGTTTTTCTTAAATGTTCAAATTGAGGGTTAATTGAAACTCCTCCGTAAACTTCAGTGATGTAAGTTTTTCTGTATTTTGTGAATTTTCTAAATTCTTTGGTTACTTGGTTGCAAAGTTCTCGTGTGGGAACTACTACTAAAAGTTGTAATCCATGACCTGGGTTTACTTTTTCTAAGGCTGGAAAACCAAATGCGGCTGTTTTACCAGAACCTGTATGAGATAAACCTATAACATCCTTTCCTTGTTGGATTAATGGAATACATTTCTCTTGAATTTCAGTAAATTCAGAAAAGCCTAAGTCTAAGACTGCTTTCTCAAATTCCGGTTGTAATTTAATTTCTTTGATATTCATCCTTTTAAATGATTCTGATTAGTTTTTAAAGCTTTGCTTAGTAAAAATAAAAAAAATTAAGGCTTTTTGTAGCAATCTCTACAGTAAACCGGTTTACTTGGGTTTGGTTTGAAAGGAACTTTACATTCTTTTCCACAGTTTGAGCATGTTGCTTCATGCAGTTCTTTTTTGTACATTTTTGATACCTCCGTTAAGTTTATATTTTTGTAGTGTTTTATTGCGCTCAAGCTGGGATTTGAACCCAGAAATCTCTGTGAGAGAAAGGAGTTCCCCCACTAGCCTCTAGTAGAATGCTGGAGGCTTTTGAGACTCCCGCAATAACCTGATTATGCGACCTGAGCTTGATTGATTTCTAATAAAATGGTTTAAAAAAGGTTTATGTGAAAAAGTTGAAAATTTTTCAGTTTAAAATCAAAATTGAATAATTCAATATTGTTGCAAAGCTTACCCAAAAGAAGTATGGAATTAATATTAATGAGGATATTTTTGAAACCTTTGCTGAGGTTATTATCGTTGTAAGAATGAATACCCAAAGAAAAAGAATTCCAATGAATGCTAATAATAGATTTTGCATTCCAAAAAAAAGTATTGACCATAAACCATTAAGAATTAATTGTGTAAAAAAGAAATATATTGCAATACTATTTTTTATTTTTGATGTAACTATAAAATATAATGAAATTCCCATTGTTATGTAAAGTATTGTCCATACTGGTCCAAATATCCAACTGGGTGGATTGAAAGAAGGTTTTTCTATTGTTTCATACCAAGTTGGAATTGCTTCAGATGTAAAATAGGATCCTATTATTGCTGGAATAAAACAAATAATTAAACAAATAATAAAAATTAATATCTTATTCATATAAATTAAAAAAGTTTTTGGGTTATTTAAAGTTTTATGTAATTAGAAGGCGTTTAAGTAACCTCTCATAAAACCTTCTTCGAAATCACCAATTAAATCATCTTCTAACATTTTTTCTACATCCATAATGTCATATATGCTAAGTATAATTTTTCTTTTCATTTTGTACTCCTTTCCAATGGAAGTTGCATAAGCTGTTCGCTAAATAGGTCTTCAATAAATCTGGTATCAAGCCTTATTGGCATGTATATGTATCTTTTATAGTTCACACTAGGTTTTGTCATTTTTCCCTCCTTTAGGTCGCAAAATTTGTTAATAGTAGTTAGTTGAGAACAGTTTAAAAGGACTGCGCGGGGGTATGTCCGGTGTCCGGGGCTTTTGCTAGAAACTTTTTATCTTTGATTATGAATTACTATTTTTTGGAAAGAAATGGGGGGTTTGTGCTCCACTTATTTTTTCTTCTTTTACATCAATTAAATCAAATTCTTTTAATGTTGAAATTTTTCGTCGGAAAGTTCTATCTGTTTTGTTAAATTTTTCATTGTATAATCTATAAATTTCCGTCGTGGAACTTCCCGGTTTATCTTTTATAAAATTTAATATTTCTTTTTCTTCTTCATCTAGAGTTATCCTTGTTTGTTGAAAGATAGAGATTTTTGAAATTGCTTTTTCGGTATCTTCTAAAGAAACTTTTTTTGAGGATCTTAATTCTGTTGCATTTCCAGTTTCTTTTAATAAAAATAAACCTATCCTTATATCTTTTTCATAGAAAGATTTTTGTGCAATTTGTTCGAATAAATCGTCTGGGAAAACATTTTCATGAAATGCATACTTTTTTCTTTCATATAAAATATCATAAGTTTCTTTATAGGAATAGGGTATGAATTCAATTATTTCTGGAATTAATCTAGAACGAGTGCGTTGGTCTAATGTTGCTAAAAATTCTTGGTTGTTTGTAATTAAAATTAAACTTTTTCTAAACAAATCTTCTAATAATTGGTATATTATTTGTTCTTCTTTTAATTTATCTACTTCATCTAAAATAATTACTGCAGCTTTTTTATTTACTATTTTTGCAATTTCGTCTATTAATTCATTTGTTTTTTTGTTTAATGTCCATTTGTATCCTAATTGATGGCAAATATCCACAAGAACTTTGTAGGCAGAATCTTGTTTCCAGCAATTGATGTAAATTCCATAAATTTTATCTGAAAAATTTTCCATTTCTCTAAGTATGTGACGACAGCAAGCTGTTTTTCCAATTCCTGGAGAACCTGTAATTAATATATTTGAACTCATTTTTGAGGAAAATAAAGGTTTTAGTATATTTGCAATATATTGTTGTTGATTTTCTCTAAATTTTAAAATGTGAGGAAGATATTCGTAATCTAAAACTAATTGTTCTTTGAATATTGTTTCATCATGTTGCAAAAAATTATCAAACATTCCCATGATATTTTTATTCTAATCATGGTTTAAAAGAATTATTGTTTATTGGATTATATTTCTTTTATTTCTTTGTCAAAAGTAATTAGTCTTATGCCTATTCCTAATTGCATAATTGCAGACATTAAAGCCATATGTTCTTTTCCTGAACCTGAAGAAAAATTAATTGCAACATCACCAGAGACTTTGTTTTTTAATTCTTGATAAATTGTATTTTTAATCTCTGCGATAGATTTTTCTGGTTCTATAATAATCAATTTTGTATTTGATTTTGGTTTAAAATTTTCTTTGCCAAAATTGTTTGTAATTAAAAAGACTGAATCCCAATTATAGGCTGTAATTAATGCAGAAATTTCTAGCCAAGTTCCTTTGCCTGTACTTAAACATGCAACTAAATGTGCCATAGATTTAGGTTATTTTGAGGGTTTTTAAAGCTATGTTATAAAGTAATATAGCTACTGAAAAAACAAAAAGTTTTAATACTTAATTTTGTAATTTAATGGGTATGGAAGACTTGGTTACATATATCTGTGGTGAATGCAGATTTAGGTTTAAGAGAAAATCAAATTGGAGTGGTAATATGTGCCCTAATTGTGGTCGTGAAAGCACCTTTGA
The DNA here is from genome assembly GCA_018302165.1 of Candidatus Woesearchaeota archaeon. Lineage (GTDB taxonomy): Archaea > Nanobdellota > Nanobdellia > SCGC-AAA011-G17 > GW2011-AR17 > JAGVZZ01. Next base: position 4,261 of record JAGWAA010000019.1, on the reverse strand, counting down.
AAGAGGGGATCAAACCATTGACAGAATGCTTAAAGACGCTTCTTATTCAGATTAGGAAATTTTTCCTTTTTGCCAATCTTTAAGGAGCATTTTTGCAGTTTCGTTCATGTTTGGTTTACCACCTTTAATGAGTTTTTTATATTTTATTGCAATTTCAGAAAGAACTCTTTCTGGGCTTGATTCTTTAACTCCATAGTATTTGCAGATTAGATTCTTTTTTAGGTCAATAAGTTGCATTGCTGCTAAATCTGGATCTTTTGTTTTTGATAAATCAATTGAACCAATCATTGCTAATTTAGTTGGATCGTTGTCCATATAAGGAAGAACCCCTGGTGTATCCATTAAAAATATTTTATCATTAATTCTAATTAATTGTCTTGCTTTTGTATATCCTGCTCTTGGTGAGGTTTTTGCGGATTTTCTTCCTTTTAAGGCATTTATAATTGAACTTTTACCTGTGTTAGGATAGCCAAATACTCCTACGACTGAATTTTTTCCTTGTGAAATTTCTAAAATTTTTTGAAGTAGAATTGAAGTTCCTGTATGTTCTTTTGCGGAGAGATAAACACAATTTTTGTATTTATGTTTATATTTTTCTATAGCTTTTTTATCAGTTAAATCGGATTTATTTAATACATGAATTATTGGTTTGCCTTCTGCTTTATCTTCTAATTCTATATTCTCAGTTTGTTCTGGAAATCTTGCGTCTTGGACAAGAATAATGATATCTACATGTTTCAAAACTTTATTTACTATTCCCCAGAAATTTTTCATTCTTTTTAAAATGCTAAAATTGCTTTTAAAACTTCCTTTTTATCTCCACAATTTTTATATAGCTATAATGAAAAATAATAGTATGGAAAAAGGCTTTTTATTTGGAATCTTTGTTCTTTTGTTATTACCTTTGGCTTTAGCTACTGAATGTGATGAATTTTGTACTGAGGAAGGTTATGACTATGGAGAATGTAGAGATACTGTAGAGGAAGGTTTCTGTGAAGGAAATATAAATGAAGATGTATTTGGTTTTTCACAGTGTACAAATATTCAAAGATGCTGTTGTGGGAATGATGATGGTGTTTTGCCTGAAGATTCTGTAGAAGAAACTGAAGGGAGTGATTTTTCGGTTACAGCATTTGCTGAGAATATCTTTTGGTTTCTATTAGCATTAGTAGCAATTTTAGGATTAATTGTTATTATTAACAAGGTTGCTTTTAATAATAAGGAAAAGAACGAAGAATAATTATAATTTTATTACTTTTATTTTTTTATCTTTAGCAGTTAATCTTAAGTTTTTAAGTTCAAAGTTTTTGATACCTTGAGCTTCTGCCCATTTTTTAGCAGATTCTTCAGATTTGAATGTTCTGGGTCTCTTTTTTCGATTTCTATTCTCAGGTCTTGCGCAACCTAAATGTGTTGCAGAGCCCATTTTTCTTTTTATTCTAGTGTGAACTTTATTCATAAAATGGTTGAATTTTAGATTATTTATAAACATTTCGTTAGGTTTTGTGATTATTATTTATTAGAAATATTTGGTTTATTATTTAATAGTAGTTCTAATTTTGAGTGATTTTATGGTCTTTTTTGTTATTATTCTCTAATTGTAACAGAAGGGAAGGTTTATAAGTGGGTTGTTATTCTTAAGGAGTATCAAATTTCGTGAGGTTTATGAAAAAATGAAAATACAAAATGTTCTTAGTGGTTTAGGTTTGATTGCTGCTTTAAGTCCGGCTGTTGCACGTGCAGATGCTTGGGATGATTTTAGAACTGAAGCAAGAGCAAGAGGTTATGGCGTTATGGAAGTTCCTTTGAAAGCTGATGGTACTCCAAAATATAAATTATGGAATGTTGCTGAGGCTGTTAGAGGAGATGATTTTATTTTAGCTGATGGTTATGATTCTGCATTCAAGGTTACTTTATGTGATTCTTTGACTGTTAGAAATGAAGTTGTTGGAATTAATAATAGAGTTGCTGATGTAAGTGCAGAGATTGCTGATGCAGTTGGATTAACTGGTTATGCTGCTGCTTTGAGGTCTGATACTCAATTAGTACATGAAATTAATAATTGTTATACTGTTAAAGTTGATGTTGGAAGAGATGGTGTTAAAGGAGATAATTTAAGATTTTATGCTGGTGGAACAACTAGAGGTTCTGTTTTGGTTGCTTTGAAGCCAGAAGATATGCCTTCACCAGTTTGTCCTCCTGTTAATCCTGTTGAACCAGTTGTACCTGCTGAACCAGTTGTACCTGTTGTTCCTGCTGTAATTATATTACCAGATGATAGTGCGCCTTCATTAGAATTTTTACCTAGAGGACAAAATCAATGGGATTTAGGTTATAGAAGACTTGGTGTAATTGGTGGAGTTTATGGTAGAAACTTTTCTGTTGAACATTTGAGCGATGAAAAAGTAAATACTACTGATGGTGAACATGGATTATACTTAGCTCCAAGAGTTACTATCCCAATAATTGGAAAAGATAATTGGAATTTATTTGTTGATTATGAAGGAAGATTCAGTAAAGTTAGAGGAGATATTACTGGTGCTGAACAAGATCATTTGATTGCTGGTGGTTTACAATATTCTGGTGAGAATTTTGGCTTAGGTGCTGAACTTGGTGGAATTATTTATGATAGAACTACTGATGCAGTTGATGGGGATGTTTCAACTACAACTCAACAAGTTGGAAATGGATTAGGTGCTAAAGTTTTATTCAGAGCTCCTAATGCTGTTGTAGGATATAATTTTGATAGAGTTCCATTAAATATAATTGTCGATGGTGAGATAGAAGGATATGGAAATTTTAGTGCAAATGCATCAGCTGATGTTAGACAACATGAAATTTATGGTGGGCCTTTGTTTGGAAATGATAAATTAGAAGTTTTACCTTATGCTTCATTGAGATCAACAAATGTTGATGTTGAAGGAAATGGAAATGTTCCAGACCAAAGCAATTCTCAAAGTAGATTTGGTGTTGGTATTGATGGAAGATTGAACTTAGGTGATCATTTGACATTAAATCCATTTGCAAAATATACATTGTTTGAAGATGTTAAAACTGATGTAAATGCAATGGATATTGAAACTGGTCACAAAACTTATGATGTAGGGGTTGGGGTTACTTATAGACCTTAATAATATAGGAGAAAAAATAAAATGAAATGGATCCAAAAATTATTTGTTGTACTCTTTGTTGTTTTGGCATCAAGCGCAGTAATGGCTTATGACTTTACTGATGCAGTTGATTCAAACAATGATGGAGTAGGAATTGCGCCTTATCCAGTAACTGGAGAGGAAAAAATTAATGCTATTTTAGATTTTGAAGTCGAAGACCCAATTTATGTTTGGGAAAAAAATGGAGCTGAGCAAGATGAATATGTAGGTAGTGTTATCCCCGCTTCAGAATTAGTTGATGGAGATGAATGGGAAGTTACAGTATCTTATTTAGAATATGTTGGTGGATATGTAGGTTATATTGAAGTTGAATTAGGTTCAGAAGCTGTTGAAGTTGAAGAATCTGAAGAAACTGATGATACCAATCATGTACCTAAGGCTACTGATATTTATTTTACAGTTACTGAAGGAGATTTAGTAAATGTTGATATGATTCAAGATGAAGATTATTGGACTTATAGTACTCATCAATTAAGAACTCAATTAAGAGAATCTGAAACAGTTTATACTTATGATGCTGATGCTGATTATTTGATGATTAGTTATGATTCATTAATTGGTCCATTAGGAATGTGGCAAACTGGAAATGATGATGCTGGTGTTTACAATGTAGTTGCAACTGTAACTGATGGTATAGATAGTACTGAAGCTACAATTACAATTACTGTTGAAGATAATGGTATTATTGAAGATGAGAATACTGCACCTTTAGCAACTGATATTTATTTTACTGTTACTGAAGGAGATTTAGTAAATGTTGATATGGTTCAAGATGAAAATTATTGGACTTATAGTACTCATCAATTAATGACTCAATTAAGTGAATCTGAAACAGTTTATACTTATGATGCTGATGGCGATTCTTTGAAGATTAGTTATGGGTCTTTATTGAATGCTTTAGGTATGTGGCAAACTGGAAATGATGATGCTGGTGTTTACAATGTAGTTGCAACAGTTTCAGATGGTAAAGCATTTACAACTGCAACAATAAGAATTACTGTTGAAGACAATGGTGTTATTGAAGATGAGAATACTGCACCTTTAGCAACTGATATTTATTTTACTGTTACTGAAGGAGATTTAGTAAATGT
>JAGWAA010000018.1 GCA_018302165.1 Candidatus Woesearchaeota archaeon | reverse complement strand
AAAGTTGTCAACCAACCTAACGAAATATAACTTCCTAAAATTAAAAAAACAAATATAGGCCAAAAAATACCCGCTACTGTATACCTAATTCCTTGTGCAAAATAACCAAAAAAATATTTAAAATGATCATGATTAAACATCTGTTTAAAATTAAAATTAGTTTTAATAAAAATATTCTTAGAAAACATCAATGGTAAAAAAGATATGATAAAAAGAACTAATGAAATAATAAACAATATTTCAAAACTAAAAAAAATAATCACTAAAGCCCCAATAATTGGCCCAATTACAGCCCCTACAACACTTGAAAAACTAATCAACCCAGAGTATTTACCGGAATTTTTTTTAGGGATATGTAAAGCAGCATCAATATGAAATGCAATCCAAAATAATCCAAAACTCAAACCTTGAAAAAAACCAATAAACCAATAATAACCATTCAAATAATCAATAAAAAAAAGCATAATAAAACTACCAATTAAAATAAAATAACTAACAACAATAGAAAATTTCACTCCATATTTGGATATTGCTTTTAGAGCCAATAAACAAGAAATAACAAAAGCTATACTCATCAAGGTATAAAATAAAACAACTTGATCAAAAGCAAACCCTTTTTCAATAAATAAAAACAATGGCAAAAATACACCCATCATAGAAAAACCTAAAGCCCTAAACGCAAGAAGGAAATACATCTCAAACATATCACTACTTTTTATATGTACAAATCTATGGGAATATCCATTAAACATAACTCTATCATAAGACCTAAATTTAAATAACTTTCCACAAACCTTTTAATTAAGCAAATACTCATTAACAATAATGAAAGAAATACTAAAATTAATTGAGCCTTCAAAAGAAGAACAAGAATCAATTAAAATTATAACCAAAGAAATCTCGAAACAAATTAAAATACCAAATACAAAAATTATTCTTGGTGGTTCCTCAGCAAAGAATACTTTTCTAAAAAATAATCATGATATAGATATTTATGTAAAATTTGATCCAAAAAATTATCACGAAAAAAATATTTCCAAAATTTTGAAGAAAAGTTTAAAGAAAGCAATAGAAGTACATGGTAGCCGTGATTATTTTCAAATAAAAGAAAGTAAATATATTATAGAGATTATTCCTATAATGGATATAACCAATCCAGACAAAGCCGAAAATATTACAGATATCTCTCCATTTCATACAAAATTCGTTTTAAAAAATAAAAAATACAGAAAAGATATTTTACTTGCAAAAGCTTTTGCTAAAGCAAACGGATTTTACGGAGCAGAATCATACATACAAGGTTTCTCAGGTTATTCAATAGAAGTATTAACAATCCATTATAAAGGTTTTAATAATTTAATAAAAAAAGTTTCACAATGGGAATCACCAACAATAATTGACACAAAAAATTATCATAAGGGCCATGTAAAATTAAATGACGCAAAAATGGTCTCACCTATTATTTTAGTAGATCCAGTTCAAGCTTCAAGAAATGTTACAGCTGTTGTTTCAGAAGGGAAATATAATTTATTCATAAAAAGGGCCAAAGACTATCTAAAAAAACCAAGCAAAGATTTCTTCATAAAGGAAGATTTTTCATTAGAAAGAATAATCCAACAAAATAAAGATAAACTAATTACAATAGAAATTGAACCTTTGGAAGGAAAAAAGGATATAGTTGGCTCAAAACTTTTGAAATGCTTCGAATACATTAAAGCCCAATTCCAAAAAAACGAATTTAAATTAATTGATGCAAATTGGCATTGGAACGAAAAAGCTATCTTTTATTTCAAATTTCCACAAGAAGAACTTTCAAAAACAATCAAACATTATGGTCCTCCAATAACAAATAAACAAGCATTGGATTCATTCAAAAAAACTTGGTCAAAATACCCTATTAAAACCGAAAATAACAAATCATACGTAATAATCCCAAGAAAATATACTTCTCCAGAATTATTAATAAAAGAATTAATTAACTCTTCTTACTGCAAAGAAAGGGTTAAAATCATTCACCACAAACTATATAAACGATAAATCAATCATAAAAGCTAAGAAAAGTTATTTCTGAAGATTTGAGGTGTATAAAACAATGGAAGCATATCCAAAAAAAGGTACAACAACTGTAGGAATAGTATGTAAAGATGGTTTAGTCATGGCTGCAGACAGAAGAGCAACAGCCGGATTCTTGATAGCAAACAAAAAAACAACAAAAGTTTTACCAGTTAGCGAACATATGGCAATTACCACAGCTGGCCTAGTTTCAGATATTCAACTTTTCACAAAAATCATAAAAGCACAAATCATGTTATTAAAAATAAGAAAAGGCAAAGAGCCTACTGTAAAAGAAGCAGCTAGTTTGTTAGCAAATTTAGCATATACAAATATTAGACGTCCAAGTATGATTCCAGGAATTGTAGGATTCTTATTTGGTGGTTATGATAAATCAGGATACTCCTTATATGAAATTTCATTCGACGGCAGTATAATGCCTGTTGAAGATTATGCCTCTGATGGATCCGGAAGCTCAGTAGCTTTAGGAGTTATGGAAACATTATACAAGAAAGAACTTTCTTTAGAAGAAGGAAAAGAATTAGCAGTTAAAGCATTAATAGCCGCAATGAGCAGAGATGCAGCAACTGGTAATGGAATTGATGTAATAGTAATCACTCCAAAAGGAGTCGAATACGCAATTGAGAAAGAAGTTAAGTCCATTCTAAAATAGAATAAACCGAATTCTCAAAAATTTAAAAAAATGGCAGATATATTAAATGAAGTAGTAAATAAATTACCGAAAGACGCAGATATAACTAGTTCTAACTTTGAAGCAGCTAACATTATCTTATATACAAAAAATATAGATTTCTTTAATGATAATCATGGTGAAATTAAAAAATTAGTTTCAGAATTTAAAAAAAGAATTGAGTTAAGACCAGATCCATCTTTATGTAAGGATATGGAACAAACTGAAGCATTAATCAAAAAAACATTACCAGCAGAATCAAACATTGACCAAATCATTTTTGATCCACAACGAAGTACTGTAATTATTGAAGCAGAAAATCCTGGTGCTGCAATAGGCAAAACTGGAGAATTATTAAAAGAAATCAAAGAAAAAACTCTTTGGATTCCATTAATTAGAAGAAAACCTTCTATTAGATCAAAGATAATTGAAAATATTCGTGGAGTTCTTTATGAAAATAACGATTATCGAAAAAAATTCCTTAATGAAGTTGGAAAAAGAATTTATAATGGCTGGGTTAAAGGAAGAAAAGAGGAATGGGTTAGAATTACCACACTTGGTGCAGGAAGACAAGTTGGTAGATCTTGCTTTTTAATACAAACTCCAGAATCAAGAGTACTATTAGATTGTGGATTAAACCCTGCAGCAAATGAAGATGAAGCTTATCCTTACTTTGATTGTCCAGAATTCAGAATTAATGAACTTGATGCTGTAATTATTTCACACGCACACTTAGATCACAGTGCAATGGTCCCATTATTAGTAAAATATGGATATAAGGGTCCTGTTTATTGTACAGAACCTACTAGAGATATTATGTCTTTGTTAGCATTAGATTTTATTTCAATTGGTTTCAAGAATGCAAAAAAAGCAGCATATGATGTTGCCGATGTAAAACAAATGGTTAAACAAACTATTTGTATAAATATGGAAGAAGTCACTGACATCACTCCAGATATCCGACTTACATTTTATAATTCAGGCCACATTTTAGGTGGAGCAATGCCTCACTTACATATTGGTAATGGACTACATAACATTCTATACACAGCCGACTTACTATATGAGACTTCGAACTTGCTTCCAAAAGCAGTAACTCGTTATCCAAGATTAGAAACTGTAATTATTGAAAGTACTTATGGTGGTGTTAATGATATTATTGCATCAAGAAAAGAAAGTGAAGATCTTTTAATGGATACAATTAAAAAAACAATTGAACGAGGTGGCAAAGTTCTAATGCCAGTTTTAGGAGTAGGCCGTTCACAAGAAATTATGTTAATGATAGACCGAGCTGCAAAAGAAGGTACCATACCAAAAATTCCCATTTATTTACAAGGTTTAGTTTGGGATGTAAATGCAATTCATACAGCCTATCCAGAATATTTTAATGCAGCAGTCAGAAAACAATTTTTTTACGAAGGCAATAATCCATTTTTATCAGACACTTTCAAAAAAGTAGGAAGTCAAAAAGAAATGGAACAAATAATGCATTCAGCAGACCCTTGTGTAATTATGGCAACTTCTGGAATGCTTACTGGTGGAGCTTCATTAGAATATTTCAAGATTCTTTCAGAAAATCCAAAGAATACAGTTATTTTAACCTCTTATCAAGGTGAAGGTTCCTTAGGTCGTAGAATCCAAAATGGAGAAAAAGAAATTAGTTTTTCAGTTGGCGATAATAAAAGTGGAATAACAACAGTAAGAGCAGAGATTCTAAGTATTAAAGGATTTTCAGGTCACAGTTCAAGACCTCAATTAATATCTTTCTTAAAGAACTTAGACCCAAGACCAAAAAGAGTTTTAATCCAACATGGAGAAAATACTAAATGTTTAGAGTTTGCTTCAACGGTACATAAATTACTACATATGGAAACATCAGTACCTAGAAATTTAGATTCAATCAGATTAATTTAGAAAGTTATTTAAAACATTTTTAACACTAATTAGTATCGAAATGACTAAAATAAAAATTCTTGGAATTTCTTCAGGAAAAAGATCTAAATATGATTGTGCTAGAGATGACCCCGTTAGTTTAAAATATTTAAGAATCGCTCTTGATGAAGCAAAAAAACAAGGAGCTTCAACAAAATTAATCGACTTAAGAGAATTAGATATAAACCCTTGCAAAGAATGTTATTCAACTAATCCTGCTCAATGTAGATTTAATGAAAAAAAATATCAATGTGATTGTTACAGATTCAAAGAAGATGTAATATATTCTGATAACCAAAATAAATTTCTAACTCTTGAACAAGCTTATAATGAATTTTCTAAAGAAGATTTTCTCAAATATCTTAATAATAAAGAATATCATACAAAAAAAGATGATATGTACATTGTATACAAAGAAATGCTTGAAGCAGATGCAATAATCTTTGCCACATCAACAGCATTTTACAGTCGCCCAGCACTTCTTCAAAATATGATTTCTAGATTATGCGCTCTTGATGGGGGTGTTGAAGAACTTTGGGGTGATGGAAAAAACCTTCAAAATTCCATAAAATATTCAAAGAAACCTAATGCAACTTACAAACAAAGACTTTATGGTAAGACCTGCGCTTTTATCAATTGCAGTAAAGAAGGAGATTCAGTATCTCCAGATTTAATGAAAGCTTGTACAATGATGGGTATGCGCATAATTCCTTTAGGAGTTGCTTACAGAGTAAACTGGTATAATGACGCAACACATAGTTCAGAATCAAAGAAATCTCTTTCAGATAAATATACTTTAAGTTTGTTAAAACATTTGGGTAAAAAGATAGTCGAAGAATCAAAAAATTCAAATAAGAAATATGGAAAATTATCTTCTACAGTTTAAAATATTAATTCCTGTAACAACTTTATAGTGACTACATAATCAAAAGATTTATAAATCATTTAAAACACACAAAAAGTAGTTTATTAAGGCAATCCCTCCCTGTGTTTACTGGTGGCGCAGCGATGTTCCACCTTTAAACCTTTTAAAACTTAAAAAAAATTCTAAAAAGATTATAAAGAAGGGTTCACAGAATTACATTTACCATTTCCATTTTTAACAAAATCTCCAACATAACCCCAGGCAAAATAATTAGGAATTAAAGGGGCATAAATCTGATTACATTCCCATAATTCATCATTAGGATCACATCCATACGATAATAAAATTTCATCCCTTTTTAGAATCTTCTCCTTAGAATTACTACAATCTTTTAAAAATTCTGCTTTCAAATTAGAAATTTTAAATTCAACATATTCTGGATAAACATTAGATTTATTATTAGAATAAATAAACAAAGAATTACTCAAATATAATCCCATTGAACATATAACAAGATATGATAAACCCTTATGCAATTTATCTCTAATTTCCATATTAATAAAGATTAGAATAAAATATTTAAGTCTTATTATTCTAAAACTTAAAAAAATCCTTCAAAGTCTTCTGTGTTCTACAACGTTCTAAAACTTGACTTTTTACTAAGATATTATCCACATTATAATGAAAATGCATTGATGTTAATCTTTGAGCATATTCAATCATCTCAACTTCAGAATTAAAAGTTTCACCTGAATTCATAGCTTTACGCACAGCTTCTCTAACAACCCATACACCTAAAGGAGTAGTATATTCATCAGTAATAAATCTTAAAACTAAAACTGTAGCTTGCTTCTTCATACTTTTTAATTTCTCCAAAACAGCTAAACGTGAAGCATAATATCCTCCCACACAATTATTAGCATAAGATTTTCTCCCATCAAAAAATTCATAATCAGTAGTATATTTAACTTCATTACTCATATTCAATAAACTTGTAGGCAAATACATTTCAAATAATTCATAAGACCAAACACGAGGGAAAAACATAATCAAAAAATAATTTCCCATATAACCTCCAAAGAATAAACTATAATCAGCTTCTTTAAAATATTTAACTTCATCAACCAAATTTTTTCCTAAAGAATCATCAACAGCAGTAATTGACCATCTAGTTGGAACTAATTTTCTTTGGTGTTTAACACCTAAAGTTCCTATCGATAAAATTCTAGTTAAAAAATTTTCATCAAATCCTTTTTTATATAAATAATTTAATGAATCGTTAGCTTTTCTGTCAGTATCTGAAACAACCTTATCCACTCTTGAATCAATATATGGATTTGACATCAACATAGCACGTTTTAATTCTGCATTTGCACCAATAACAGTTTCCACATCAGAAGTTTTCATTCGATATTTTGGTTTCTTATTTAATAAATATTCAATATCAACAGGTTTTGAAGCCATTGCAACTTCTTGTGACAATAAAACATATTTAGACATTGATTTAATATTATTTTGAAATTTAGAATTAATCAACACAGACCTAAAATCTAAAACTTCATTAATTTTAAAATTTCTTTGACTCCATTCTTTTGGTGCATCATATAAATTAGATTCTTCTGTAACAACATCAGGCAAAGCTAATATTCCAACATTAATTGAAGGATAATTATATCTACCAACAAAAACACTCGGCGATGTCCCAACAAAATTTTCTTTTTGAATCTTAGTAATCTTAAACTGAGGCATCTTTGAAAAAATAGGACAATAACTATGCCCACATTTCAAAGGTTTAGAAAAATTCTTTCCCTGACATCTAAAACAATCCATCGAAAAATAAAATATTGACTAACTTATAAATTTTCATAAAAATAAAAAAGTATATATATTAAAATAACTATTACACATTAAAAGGAGGTGTCATTATGGCCGCAAAAAAGAGAAGTGTTTTAGACTGGATTGCATTAATTTTACTAATTGTTGGTGGTTTAAACTGGGGTCTTATAGGTTTATTCAGCTTTGATTTAGTAGACCTAATATTTGGATCAATCCCATTATTGCAAAACATAGTCTACGTATTAGTTGGTTTAGCAGCTTTATATACAATATATTACTTATATAAAAATTAATTTTTTTCTTTTTTATTATTTTTAAGTATGAAGAATTTAGAAACATTTATTAAAAAATAAACTTTTACAAAGAATATGGATTTACATAAAAGATGGCCACACAGATGGCTTAATTCAAAAGCAAAACCAGGAAATTCATTAATACATAGATATGGAGTTTTTGCTAAAGAAGACATAAAAAAAGATGAACCAATTAATGTTTTCGGTGGAATTGCAGTTCCTAAAACTGAAATAGAAGAATATAGAAAAATTATTAGCCATGCAGGAATTCAGGTAAGTGATGATTTCTTCATTGTTCCTTCAAATAATGAAGAATTAATAGAACAAGGGATTTTTAATCATTCCTGTGAACCAAATGTTGGGTTTAATTCTAGTGTCACCATGATTGCAATAAGAAACATAAATGCAGGTGAAGAATTAGTTATGAATTATGCATTTATGGAAACTTACTTTGAACCATTTGAATGTAATTGTGGTTCTTCGGAATGCCGAAAAACTATCGACTCAAATACTTGGAAGGATTTAGATTTTCAAAAAAAATATGGAAAATTTTTCTCCCCCTACTTAAAAGATAAATTTTATTAACAAAACATTTAAATATAAATAACAAAAATACTTTAGAAATGCCAGAACCAAAATTTGCACCAAGAGAAATTTTCGAACAAATTTTAGAATGGTCAGTAATACCCACATTTGATTTAATTATACAATATGGAGACCAAGGGGTTATAATAGTAAAAAGAACAATTCCGCCATATAAAAATCAATGGGCATTAACAGGATTAAGAATGTTAAAAGGTGAATCTATAGAAGACACATTACAAAGAATAGCAAAAAAAGAATTAGGTTTAGACATAGATTCAAAAAACAAAAGAATTCTAGGTCAATATGTAGGAAGATTCAAAACTGAACATCAAAGACAAGACATTTCAACAGGATATTTAATACAAATTCCTTCAACACAACCAATAATACTAAATCCAGCACATTTTTCAGCGATAAGAATTATTAATTCAAAAGAAGAAATACCTTCAAGAACAGGAGCAATGTATAAATTCTTTTTAGAACAATATTTTAATTCTGCAAACAAAAACATTTAAAAACCAGTAAAAATCCAAAGAATGAAAGGAAATGTAGGCTTAGCAACCTGAATCCTAGGAAATCTAAAATGGGAATGTATAAAGCAATCAAAGAGCTATGGAAAAACCCTAAAGCAAATTTAGGCGAGCTCTATAAACAAAGGCTAATAGAATGGCGTAAACAAGACGTAATGACCGAAATCGAAAGACCAACAAGATTAGATCGTGCAAGGTCTCTGGGTTATCGTGCAAAGAAAGGTTTCTTCTTAACAAGAGTTAGAGTTCTAAAAGGTGCACACCAAAGAGAATGGAGAAAATCTGGTGGTAGAAGATCCAAAACCATGAGACGTTTAAAAATCGTTGGTATGAGTTATCAATGGATAGCAGAACAAAAATCTCAAAGAAAATACAGAAACCTACAAGTTTTAAATTCATATTATGTTGGTGAAGATGGGGTTCATAAATGGTATGAAATAATCTTAGTAGATACTCACGCACCAGAAATAATTTCAGATAAAACTCTTAATTGGTTAACAAAACAAAATGACAATAGAGTTTTCAGAGGTCAAACATCTGCTGCAAGAAAATCCCGTGGTTTAACACATAAGGGAATGGGTACAGAAAAATTAAGACCAAGTAGAAGAGCTCATAACAGGTTAGCTAA
>JAGWAA010000017.1 GCA_018302165.1 Candidatus Woesearchaeota archaeon | reverse complement strand
AGCTTATTATTATATTATATATATTTATTATTATTATTATTATTATATGTTTTTCGGTATTATATTATATTATATTATATATTATATAATATCTATTATACATTCAATACTTTTTTGTTATTCTACTCGAAATAAAGGGGTAGATTTATAAATAAAGCTTGTTTGAATACAATATAATTAAATTAAAAATAGTTCCATTGGAAATAGAGGACTGGGTCATTATTTCATTGAATATTAATCTTTAAATAAGAATAATTAAGAGGAATGTTATGGAAAAAGAGGAAAACAAGCTTACTGGATATTTTGAGAATTATCTTAAACAAGAGCCTTTATTTTTAGATAAGAAAGTTTTACAATCTAATTATTATCCTGAAAATATTTTACATAGGGAAGAACAAATACAAAAAGTTGCAGCTATTATGGCTCCAGCTTTAAGAGGTGAGAAACCTTCTAATATGTTTATTTATGGTAAAACTGGAAGTGGCAAAACTCTTACCATTAAACATGTATGTGAAAATATGATGGAGATTGCAAAGAAAAATAGTTTAAAAGTTAATATTTTTTATTTAAATTGTAAATTAAAGAGAGTTTCTGATACTGAATATAGATTAATAGCAGAACTAGCAAGGGCATTGAATACTGAAATTCCTGCTACTGGTTTACCAACAGATGAAGTATATAAAATGTTTATTAATACTTTAGAAAAACAAAATATATTAATGATTATTGTTTTAGATGAAATAGATCAATTAGTTTCAAAATCTGGTGATCAAATACTTTATAGTTTAACTAGAATTAATTCTGAATTGAAAAATAGTCAAATTTCTATAGTTGGTATTTCAAATGATTTAATGTTTACTAATTATTTAGATCCAAGAGTTAAAAGTTCATTATCAGAAGAAGAACTTGTATTTCCACCATACAATGCAATTCAATTACAAGGAATATTAAAAGAAAGAGCTAATAAAGCTTTTAGAACTTCTGCAATTGATGAAGGTGTTTTAGGAAAATGTGCTGCATATGCCGCAAGAGAACATGGTGATGCAAGAAGAGCTTTAGAACTTTTGAGAGTTGCTGGGGAGCTTGCTGAAAGGAGTGGGTTTCCAAAAATTACTTTAGATTCATTAGATGAAGCTGAAGAAAAAATTGAAAAAGATAGAGTTCATGAAATTATTACAAGTCAACCTAAACAATCTCAAGTTGCATTATTAGCTATTTTTGAGACAGTGAAAGCTGCGGGAACTAGACCTATATTTACTGGTGATATTTATGAATTGTATAAAGATTTATGTAATAGAACAAAAATTAGACCTTTAACGCAAAGGAGAATTTCTGATTTAATTGCTGAATTAGATATGTTAGGAATTATTAATGCTAAAGTTATTAGTAAAGGTCGTTATGGTAGAACTAGACAAATAGGATTAGGAATACCTATGTCTGCAGTTCCACAATTAGAAGGTCTTTTAAAAGAAGCTTTAACATTATAATTTGATTATAGTAATTCTTTTAATATGGGGTTAATTCTATTCTAATATGACAAAAGAACGATTAATTAATTATTTTTTTGAAAGAAATTATATGATTACTCCAGATTTATTTAAAAAAATTCCTGATGATTTTGATTATGAAAATTTTATTAAAAAAACCAATTTGCAAAAAGCTGGAAGTATTATGTCTTTAAGTGAAGAGATGTTTGATAGTTTTTTATATAAATCTAATATTAATATTAATAATGAAATTGTAACTAAGGTTGAAATTATTGATCCTTATGTTGATAAACCTAAAAAAAGAGAAGTTAAAGATTTTGTATTATATATGAAAGCAAGGTATCATGCTTTGAAAACAATTTTATTACAAAGAACTGAATTAAGTACTGCTGTTTCTATAAGTAAAGTTTATTCAAAGAAACCTAAGGATGCTGTAGCTATTATTGGTTTAATTTATAAAATTGATAAAACAAAAAATGGAACTTATATAATCGAACTTGAAGATCCTACAGGAATTATTAAAATTATTATTAATGCTAAAAATGAAGAACTGATTAGTATTATTGAAGAATTAATTCTTGATGAAGTAATTGGTATTATTGGAACCGTTGCAGAAAATGCTATTTATGCAAATAAAATTATTTTTCCTGATTTGCCTTTAAAAGAATATAAAAAATGTAGAGATGATGTTTCTGTAGTTTTTCTATCTGATTTACATATAGGAAGTAATTTATTTGCTAAAGAAGAGTTTGAAAGGTTTATTGATTGGTTAAATTTAAATTTTGGTAGTGAAGAACAAAAAGAATATGCTGCAAAAGTTAAATATTTAATTATTTCAGGAGATTTAATTGATGGAGTTGGTATTTATCCTGGGCAAGAAAAAGAACTTGTATTAAAAGATATATATCAACAATATAATGAAGTTGCTAGATATTTATCTTTAATTAGAAAAGATATTACTATTGTTTTATCTGCTGGTAATCATGATGCTTTAAGACTTTCTGAACCACAACCTTTACTAAATAAAATATTTGCAAAAAATTTATATGAATTAGATAATGTAATTATGGTTAATAATCCTGGTATGATTAAAATTCATAATATGTTTGATGTGTTGATATATCATGGTTCTTCGTTTGATTATTATTTAAATAATATTGATTTTTTGAGAAAGGCTGGATCTTATGATGCAAGTGATAAAATGATGGAATTTATACTTAAAAAGAGACATTTAACACCTACACATATTTCTAGTATGTATATCCCTGATGTAGAAAAGGATCCTTTAGTCATTAATAAGATTCCTGATATTTTTGTAACTGGACATATTCATCATGATGTAAAGATTAGTTCTTATAAGAATATTACTTTAATTGGTTGTTCATCTTTTCAAAATAGAACTGCTTATCAAGAAAAATTAGGACATACAAATGTAGTTCCTGCAAAGATACCAGTTATGAATTTAAAAACAAGAGAAATAAAAATAATGGATTTTAGAAATCAAGAAGACCAAGATTCCTGAGCAAAAATTAATGCATATTGATTATTTCTGTAGTAATTTTCTATATTTGTTATAATTAATCCGTAAACTTCTACAGTTTCTCCACTTGCAATTATTGCTTCATCACCTTTGATTGTGCCTTTATCATATACTGTGACATAAATATTTCCACTACTTTTACTTTCTGTTAAAATAACATCTTTATCTTCTATACTTATTTTTTGATTTTGGGTTATAATGTATTCATTGTTTTCTAAATTTAATTCTTCAATCTTTAAAGTTACTTTTTTATTATTAATATCTGAAAGATCTACTTTATTGATACTTATTTTCATATAATTAATAATTTCTTGATTTTTGGTTTCAAGTAATTTTCCAGAGACACCATCAACTAATAATGTTACTTCTGGTTTTTGTTGGATATCTGAAACAGTTATAGTTTTTCCTAAAATAATTTTTGTTTCGCCTTCAATAAAATCATAATCTAGTGCTGTGTCTTCTATAAATTCGGCAACTACTCCACCAGTAATGAGATTGTCTGAAATTTCTTCTAAAATAACTGTTTCAGTACTACATCCTGTGATTAGTAGTAATATTAGAGCTAATATAATTTTTTTCATATTTTTAGGCAATATTAGGAGTTATTTAAATCTTTTGAAATATATTATTTAAAAGATACTTTTCAGTGTTCGAAAGTTTAATTAAAACTGGTTCTAATTTTTTTTATATGGCCGTATGTAGTCTTAGAGTAGAGAATATTTTTTCGCAGATAAATAAGGATGTTATGGCTTGTTATGATTTAGCAAATAGAACAAAATTATTAGGTTATGATCCAGATGATTCTGTAAAAATTCCTTTAGCAAGAAATATGGCTGAACGTGTAGAAGGTTTAATTTCTTCAGTTGCACCAGAAGTTTTAGGTAAAGGTATTCCAGCAAGAATTCAAGAATTAGAACAACAATATGGGAGTCAAGATTGGAAGGTTGCTTTAGTTATTGCTGAAGAAGTTGCTAAAGAAAAATTTTGTCAATTTAGTGATAAAAAGAAAGCCATTGAAATTGGAATAAGAACTGGATTTGCTTATGTTACTGTAGGTGTTGTTTCATCACCTTTAGAGGGGTTTATTGAAATTAAATTTAGACAGAGGAAAGATAATGGTAAAGAATATTTTGCTTTAGTTTATGGTGGGCCTATTAGAAGTGCAGGAGGAACTGGTGCTTCTGTTTCTGTTTTAATTGCAGACTATGTTAGAAAAAAATTAGGTTATGCACAGTATGATGCGACTGAAAAAGAAATTAAGAGAGCTTATGGTGAACTCTGTGATTATCATGAACGTGTTACAAATTTACAATATTTTCCTTCAGAAGAAGAGATTACATTTTTAATGAAAAATTTACCTGTGCAGATTGATGGAGATCCTTCTGAAAAATTTGATGTTAGTAATAATAAAGATCTTGATAGAAGAAATTCAAATAAAATAAGTAACGGTTTTTGTTTAGTTATGGCTGAATGTTTATCTTTGAAAGCGCCAAAAGTTTGGAAGCAATTAGCAAAATGGGGCAAAGATATGGATTTGGAGCAATGGATGTTTTTTGATGATTTTGTTAAATTGCAAAAAGAAGTTAAAGCACGTGGTGCAAAAGTTGAAACTGCCACTGTTAATATTGCAAAAGTTTTGCCTGATACAACATTTATTAAAGATTTAGTTGCGGGGAGACCTATTTTTACTTATCCTTTGAGAAATGGAGGATTTAGATTAAGATATGGAAGAGGAAGAGTTTCTGGTTTTTCGTCGGATAGTGTGAGTCCTGCAACAATGGTTGCTGTTAATAATTTTATTGCTGCTGGAACACAATTTAAAACGGAAAGGCCTGGAAAATCTACTACCTTGAATGTTTGTGATACTATTGAGGGGCCTATTGTTAAATTGAAGAATGAAAATGTATTACAATTAAATACTTATGAAGAAGCTAAAAAATATTTTAAAGAAATTGATGAAATAATTTATTTAGGGGATATTTTAATTAATTGGGGAGATTTTTTGAATAGAGCTCATAAATTATTACCTTGTGGATTCGTTGAAGAGTGGTGGGTTTATTATGCACAACAATTTTTTGAAGAAATTGATTTAGATAAAAATTATTTAGAAAATTTAATTAAATTTCCTCTAAAAACTTATGTTAGTTTTGATTATGCTATTAAATTTTCAGAATTTGGTGTACCATTATATCCTAAATTTATTTTTTATTGGAGTTCATTGAAAATAGATGATTTTTTGAATTTGTTTAATGTTTTGAAAAATTCTGTTGTTAAGGAAGATAAAATTTTAGTCAGTGATTTCTCTGCAAAAAGGAGTTTAGAATTAATCGGTTGTCCACATGAAGTTGTTACTAATGAATATATTGTTATTTCTGGCGATTTTGCAAAAGCTTTGAAAGTAAATTTGGGAGATTTTTTAGGTAAGCCTGTTGGGGAAAATGTTTTAGAAATGGTTAATTCTGTTTCAAAATATAAAATTAAGGATAAATGTGGTTATTTTATCGGAGCTAGAATGGGTAGACCAGAGAAAGCAAAAATGAGAAAAATGATTGGTAATCCTCATATATTATTTCCTGTTGGTGATGAGGGTGGACGTTTAAGAAGTTTTCAAAGTGCTTTAAAAGTTGGAAGAATAAATTCTCAGTTTCCAACTTTTTTTTGTGAGAAATGTTCGTTAGATACAATACTAGGAATTTGTGAAAAATGTGGTAGTAAAACAATTAGAAAATATTATTGCCCTGGGTGTGGAAAATTTATTTTGAATAATGTTTGTGAAGTTCATGGTAAAACAAAAAATGCCATTTCTAAATCTATTGATATTAAACATTATTTTTACAAAAGCTTAGAACAATTAGGAAGTCGGCAATATCCAGATTTGATTAAAGGAATTAGAGGCTTAAGTAGTGCTGAACAAATTCCTGAGCATTTGATAAAAGGAATTTTGAGAGCTAAATATAATATTCATGTAAATAAAGATGGGACTGTAAGATATGATATGACTGAGTTACCTTGTACTCATTTCAAAGCTAAAGAAGTTGGAACTTCCTTAGAAAAACTTAAAGAAATGGGCTATTTTAATGATATTTATGGGAATGAATTAGTCGATGATAATCAAGTTTTAGAATTATTTGCACAAGATGTAATATTACCTGCTTGTCCTGAATCGCCTGAAGAAGGTGCTGATGAAATTCTTTTTAGAGTTGCTGGATTTATTGATGAAATGCTTGAAAAACTTTACAAAGAAAAAACTTTTTATAATTTAAAATCGAAGAGAGATTTGGTTGGACATTTGATTGTTGCTATGAGTCCTCATACTTCTGCGGGAATTGTCTGTAGAATTGTTGGGTTTTCTAAAGTTCAAGGTTTGTATGCACATCCTTTGTTGCATAGTATTATGAGAAGAGATGCTGATGGTGATGAAGCTGGTTGTATGCTCTTATTAGATACTTTGTTAAATTTTTCTAGAAAATATTTACCAAATACTCGAGGAATTACACAAGATGCACCTTTAGTTTTAACTGGACGTTTGATTCCATCAGAAGTTGATGATATGGTTTTTGATATGGATATAGTTGATAGGTATCCTTTAGAATTGTATGAAGCTGCTGAATTATATAAAAATCCTTGGGATGTTAAAATTAAAAAATTAGGAGATGCTCTTAATTTAGAATGTCAATATGAAGGAATGATGTTCACACATGATACTGATAATTTTAATAATGGAGTTTTGTGTAGTTCATATAAAATTTTGCCTACTATGGCAGATAAAGTTAATGGACAAATGGAAGTTGCTCGAAAAATAAGAGCTGTTGATGAAAATGATGTTGCAAGATTAATAATTGAAAGGCATTTTTTAAGGGATATTAAAGGTAATCTGCGTAAGTTTTCTCAACAAAGTTTTAGATGTGGGAAATGTAATGAGATTTATCGACGTCCACCATTAACTGGAATTTGTAAGTGTAGTGGAAAATTAATATTCACTATATCTGAAGGTTCGATTACTAAATATTTGGATCCTGCAATGAATTTAGCTGAAAAATATAATTTGCCTCCTTATTTAAAACAAACTTTGATGCTTTTGAAGGATAGAATCGAAGGTGTTTTTGGGAAAGAAGAAGCTAAGCAAACTGGTTTAGGAAAGTGGATTTAAAGTAAATTTCTATACGTTTTAACATTTTTTTCCATTACAACTTCTTCTAAATTTAAAATTTCTATGATATCTTTAGAATTTTCAATTCTGAAGTATTTAATAGGTTTTCTTTGTTCTTTTGCTTGTTTGATTTCTGCTAAAACTCCATCTGAAACTTCTCCAAAAACCCAAAATTCATTTGCAATTCTAATAAGAGTATTATTCGCTTGTCTTACTAAATTTCTATCAACTGTATCATTAAGAAAACCAAATATTTGAAATGGATTTAATGGTACATAACCTTGTTGTAATGTAAATGTACTAATTTGATCTTTCATATAAAATTTTCTTTTTGAAGTTGCTGTATATGCTGTTAGTAATTGATATCTTGTATTTAATGCAGCAAGAGTAGATGTCATAAATCTTTTTTTTTATTTATGTATTTAAAAATTATTGTAGTTTAAGATTACATATTTTTTAATTTTTGTTCCAGTTGTTGATATTCAATTGGATTGAAAATCTCTTTACTTAATGAGCCATCCCCTGTTGTAATACAGAATAATGTTAATCCTAATATTGTTGAAATATCAACTACATGTATATTATCAGGAGGATTTGCTAAGGGTATTGAATTTGAAACAACCATTTCTAAATTTATTTTTTTCATTGCATCATTACTAAAAACAGGATGAGTTGTTACTCCAATTATTTTTTTTATTCCTAATGCTTTTAATGCATTAGCACATTTTTCCATTGTACCACAGGAATCAGCAATGTCATCATAAATTATTGCAAGTTCTGTTTCTGAAGGATTGATTCCCTCTTCAAAATAAACTTTCATATCTCCTATGATTCCAGCTTTAGGTCGTTTTTTTCTACATAGACCCAAGAATAATGATTTAAGATCTAAAGCAGTTATTTCTGCACGTTCACCACCACCAAAATCTGGTGATACCACTCCAATTTTTAAATTTCTGTTTGGATTGAATTCTCTCTGTAAATAACTGGTTAATGCAACTCTTGCTGTTGGTGTTTCAGCGTACATCCCTCTAGGAATAAATCCTTTGTATTGTGGAAAATGTGGATCTACTGTTATTAATTGTTGATAACCTGCAGAGTGTAAAAGATTTAAAATTAATCTTGCGGAGATTGGTTCTCTCTTTTCTGCTCCTGTAATTTTATCTGTTGTTCTTCTATCTTGTCTTTGATAAGGCATATGAGGCATGACTAAACTAATTCTACCCGCACCTGCTTCTTTGCATGCATCAGCAATTAAACAAGCTCTTATTATTGGAACATTTGCATCATAAGTTATTATTTTTTCTTTAGAAACCACTGGGCTTACAAAAACATAAACGTCTCTGCCTCTTACAGTAGTTAAAACTTCAGGTATTAATTCTCCATTTTTTTGAGTAGCTGTTAATAGATCATTTTCATAGAATCCTTTTAATTTACCTGGAATTCTTAATCTTTTTATTTGAGAATATTTTTCTAAGACACTATGGGTGTCTCTTGCTAAATTTGTGGAAAATTCATCTGCAAGAAAAATTACCTTTTTGAATGGGTCTGACATAATTTAATTTTTTTATTTAAGTTTATATTCTTTTTGTTGTTTTAGAATTTAATTAAAAAATAAAATAATTTTATAGTAAAGTTTTAATCTTTTCAATATGCTCTGCGATTCTGTTTCCAGATTCTGTCAGTTCAATTGTTTTTATTCTTCCATTCTTTTGGAATGAAACTAATTTTGACTTTTCCATTTCTTGTAAAATTTTAACCGCATGTGAATATGTGCAATCAACTTCTTTAGCAAGTATGCTACCGTATTTGTTTCTGGTATTTTGTCTAAGCGCAACTAAAATCATTGCTGGTTTTCTTCTAAAGAAAACTTCGAAAATTTCTTTGTTCTTTTTTGGCATTTTACTCCTCTCCGATCCACACTCTTTTTCTCTATTTTATCGATAATATGATAGTTATATTTAAACATTGTGCTGTAGCTATTGTAAAGTGGTTTTTCGAGAGTATAATTTAGATTACAATCATTCGGTTGTAAATGATAAACAGTTAGGATTCTTAAATTTGGAAATGTTTTTAAGGAAAATCGTTTTACTTTAGGTAATGATTGATATAAGACTTGTTAGAGAGAAGCCAGAATTGTTTCTAAAATGTTATAAGTTTATGAAAAAAGGGGAATTAATAGATAGTTTTAATGAATTGGTTAAGAAGGATAAAGATTTGAGAAGTATTAAGGCTGAGTTAGATCAATTAAGAAGTTCTAGAAATAATTTATCTGAAGAAATTAATAAGTTAAAGAAGGTTGGAAAGGATATTTCTCAGGTTATTAAGAAAGTTAAATCATTACCTGATGAGATTAAAAGGAAAGAAGAAGAGTATAATTCTGTTGAATTGAGGATTAATGAGTTAATGTTAATATTACCTAATTTAATCCATGAAAAGGT
>JAGWAA010000016.1 GCA_018302165.1 Candidatus Woesearchaeota archaeon | reverse complement strand
CGAATTGGCATATGATGACTAAGTATTACTCTTTCTACTCCTGCTTCTCTTGCAAGCCCCATTACTCGTTCTGGGTAAGTATGTCCAAATCCTTTGAATCGGGGATATTCTTCAAAAGTATATTGTGTGTCTGCAATTAATATACTCGCTCTTTCAATTGCATTAAGGTATAGCAATTCTCTTCTTTTTTTTTCGATAGAATTGAATTCTTGGACATGGCCTTCAGGATCTAAAGCTGCATCAAATTCCATATCTGTTGCATAGCTGATTTTTGCATCGCCAATTTCTATATTCCATCCTAATACTCCAAAGTCTTGGTAGAACTTTCCACCTTTTCTTCGGGCATATTTTTGGGATAAGAATAATGGATGCTTTCCTGCTGCAAACGCATGAATTTGTATATCTCCTTGTGTAAATTCTTCCCCAGGAATAGCTTCATTTAATTCCGTAATATTTCTCATAATTTGATATGATCCCGGTGAAACAAAATTCCCAAATTCTGCATTTAGAGCCTCTCTTAAAAATGGTGGTCCGGTTACTTTAATCTTAGTACCATTTGGATTAAAATATGAAAATGGTGCAATTAAGAAGCCACAAATATGATCATGGTGATAATGTGATAAGAGAATATCAGTTGTTCTTGAACCCCTAAGAATTGTTTCTTTAGATGCTTCTATTAACCCTGAGCCTGCATCAAGGATAATTGCTTGGTCCTCAAAAAATATTCCATAACAACTTGTATTACAGCCTAATTCTTTTTTGGTTTTGCTATTGCCTCCAGGGATAGAGCCGTTGGTACCATATACTTTTAGTGTTATCATTTAATTTACTTAGTTAAAAGGTTTATATAAAATAAATGAAATAATATTTTATCTTTTTAGGAAAATTATATAAACTATTCCTGTTTTTATTAAATTATGAGATATGAACCTGTCACACCGGTTATTGAGCCTATTTCTATTGATTTAAAAGATAAAAAAATTTTGAGTTGTTTAGATTCAAATGCTCGTATGAGCTATTCTCAGATTGCAAAGAAGGTTGGTCTTTCTAAGGAAAGTGTTAGATATAGAATCTTACAATTAGAAAAATTAGGTGTAATTCAAGACTATAAAGTAATTGTTGATATTAGAAAGATTCATTACAGAGCTTATCATTTATTTATTACTTTTAATAATCCTGAAATTGAAGTTGAAAAAGAATGTTTGAGAAGATTAATGGAATTCCCATTTGTTAGAGCTATATTAAAATTCAATGGAGATTACGATTTTGAAATTGCTTTAGTTGCTAAGGGTATTGATGAGTTAGATGAAAATCTGAAAAGGATTTTTAGTGGTATTAATAAATTTATTAAAAAACAGGAATTATTAATTATTGTTAAAAGTTATGTTTCTAGATCTTTACCTTTGAGTTTTATTGAACCTTTGAAGTTTAATTCTTTAAAAGGAAATGTTCAATTTAATATTGACGATGTTGATTTGAAGGTTGTTAAATCTATAAAAGATCAAGCTTGTCTACCAATTAATGATATTGCAAAAAAATTAAAAATCTCCTCTGATATTGTTTCTTATCGTTTAAACAAACTTGAATCTTCAGGATTTATTATTAAATATGTTCCAGGAAT
The DNA here is from genome assembly GCA_018302165.1 of Candidatus Woesearchaeota archaeon. Taxonomy (GTDB): domain Archaea; phylum Nanobdellota; class Nanobdellia; order SCGC-AAA011-G17; family GW2011-AR17; genus JAGVZZ01. The sequence continues at coordinate 12,307 of JAGWAA010000016.1, read as the reverse complement.
TAATTATTTTGCTTTGGGTTTTCAAGTTTATGCGATTTTGTTAAATGTTGATGCATTATATGAAAATACTGAAGTTAAATTATATAATTTTTTGAAAGAAGATAAAAATATTATTTGGGGGGTTAAAACTATTGGTCGTTATAATGTTTTGATTTATGTATGTACTAAAAATTCTGAAGAATTGAATGAAACAATTAATTCTTTGAGGACTATTTTTAGTGAAAGTTTAAAAGATTATAAGACTTTAATTGCTTATAAAGAATTTAAATATACTGGCTTGCAAGATGAGGTAATTATCTAAAAAACGCTCGGGGGGGGATTTGAACTCCCGGCCTACTGCTTTCACCAACTAGATAGGAGGTTCGACATATTATTCAGTCGCTCTATCCAAGCTGAGCTACCCGAGCATGGTCTTTAATATTTTAAATAACTTTTAAAGCTTATTATTTTGATTAATAAAGTTTAAAAGTAGTTTAGATTAGATTTTTTATGTGAAAAGTGTTCAAGTCTCGAAGAAAGAAGAATTAATGTTAAAGGGATTTAATAAAGTCCCAAATTGGTTGAAAAGGGTTATACTTAAACCAGTAAATAAATTAAGAATTTCTCAAGTTAAGAAATTTAAAACTCCTAAAATGGTTCTGTTTTATGTTACTGATAATTGTAATCTTAAATGCAAGCATTGTTTTTATTGGAAGAGTGTTGATAATCCAAATAAATTTATGAATTTGGAGCAGATTGAAAAGGTTGCTTCTTCTTTGGATAGATTAGATTTGCTTGGAATCACTGGTGGAGAGCCTTTTGTTAGAAATGATATAGTTGATATAGTAAAAGTTTTTGTTGAGAATAATAAAACTAAAAGAGTACATATTGCTTCAAATGGTTTTCTAGTTGATAAAATTGAAAATGATGTCAAAGAAATTTTAAAATATTTAGAGAATTCTAGATTGACTATACAATTTTCTTTGGATGGATTTGAAGAATTGCATGATCAATTAAGAGGAATTAAAGGGAGTTTTCAGAATGTTTGTGAGATTATTAAACGTTTGAATATGATTGATGATTCTAGGCTTGCTGTTTCTGTAGCGACTGTTGTGTTTAAGAAAAATTTTAATCAAATGAGAGACTTTAAAAATTTTGTAAATAATGAATTGAAAGTTAATATTAAATTTAATGTTTTGAGAAAAGTTAGTTCAGTTAGAGGGGTTCCTAAAGAAAATTTAGCTGATTTTGATATTAGAGATGAGGATTATGAAGTTCCAACTATTGAACAATTAGAAGAATTAGCAAGTATTATTGATGATGGTTCTATTTCTTCAAAAATTGAAAAGAAAAAGATTGAGCATAGTATTAATATATTAAAAGGAAAAAAAAGTGTTGAATGCTTAGCTGGTTGGAGAGATGCAGTTATATTTTCTAATGGTGAAGTTAGTATTTGTGAGCCTATTTTAGCTTCTGTTAATTTAAAAGATTATGATTATAATTTTGAAAAGCTTTGGAATTCTGAGGAGTTTAATAAAATTAAAGAAAAGTTTAGAGGAAAATGTTTTTGTATGAATTCTTGTAATCTGCTTAATGCAATGCAATATGATACTGAAACTTTGGTAAATCTATAAGTTTATATATTTCTTTTTCTTGTTGTTTTTTATGAAGGATGTTTATTTGAATAAAAATATTTATGGAGAGTATTTTCAAGTAACTCTTTTTACTGTAGTTTGTTTATTTGTTCCTATGTTTTTAGGGCATGTTCAAATTATTACTGGTGTAATAATAAATATGTTTTTAGTTTTGGCTGCTTTAAGATTGAATGGTTATAAATTGTTGCCTGTAATTATTGCTCCGTCTATTGGTGCGTATGTTGGTGGGCTTTTATTCGGTGGGGCATCTGTATATTTATTATATTTTATTCCTTTTATTTGGATAGCTAATGGAATCTTGGTTTATACTTTTAAAAGAAATATTTCATTTGTAAATAAAATCTTTTTTGGTTCATTTTTAAAAGCTTTATTTTTGTTTACTGTAGCTTTATGTTTTTTCTTATTAGGTTTGATACCAAGTATATTTTTGTTGGCTATGGGACCTTTACAATTATTGACTGCATTAATTGGTAGTTCTATTGCTTTTGGTGTGAATAAAATTAACCTTTGATATAAATTCTTTTGTTTGAATCTAGGGCATATCTTATTTTTTTGCCAATGTCACTTTTTTTGTTAATTTTTATTTCGCCTTTTTTACCAGATGTAGAAGTAAATAGGAAATCATCTTCGATGAAGACATCTATCATTTTACCTTGAGAATCTATTTTAAAGATTATACTATTTCCTCGTTCTGTGACATGATAACCTATACGTTTTTTTTCTTCCCTTGTATTATTCCCTAATGTTTCTAAGTCAATACTAATTCCTAATTCTTTTTCTATCTTTGTAATATTTGAACCTTTTGTACCGATTATTCTAGCGCGTTCTGAATCTGGAACATAAATTTTTACTTTGTGTGGACTAATAATTTCTACATCAAAATTATCAGAATATTTTTTGAATTCTTTTTCAATTTGTTTCTTTGCAAGAGTTGATGTTGGGCTTGAAGATGTTGATTTTTGTATTGGAATAACTACTGTTTCTTCTCCATAAGAATAAATCTCGAACATTAATTTATCTGTTTGAAGATCTTTTACTTCAATTACTGGACGTGCTAAGTCTGCTTCTGTCATGCCTGATGGAACTTTGACTGTCATTTTAACTATGAGAACTTGGTTGATTGCTCCATTTTCAATGAAAATGATTGTATCTAAAACTGAAGGGATTACTCCAACATCCATTCTACTTATGAATCTTTGAACTGCATCAATTGCTGTGGCTGCATGTAGGACTCCAATTACTGCTGAGCCTCCAAGACGAATATCAGTAAATAATTTGAAATCGGGATTATCACGCATTTCATCGAAGATTACATTGTCTGGTCTGGATAAAAATATAATATCGTGAATTTCTTCTGAAGAACCAAAATTTTTTGAATATTGTGTGATTCCTGGGCTTAATATCAAATCTCTTGGAGATTCAATAGTTTTTGTGATTCTACCATTCTTTGAATATTCTTCTGCTAATGCTTGCGCGAATGTTGATTTACCTGATCCAACTTGACCTGCGATGATTATTCCAGAAGATCTTTGTTCGATTTTTTCTTTTATTTTTTCAGGGATATCATATTGGCTTATGTCTAATTTTACAATTGGTCTTACTGCTGTAATTTCCCATCCATCAGATACTGGAGGTTTAACTATAACAATCCTATATTCTCTGTATTGAACTATGGTACTTGAAGGTCGTGTTATTTCTATAAAAGCTTTAGGATCCTCTCTTGATTTTTCTAGAATTTCCTTGGCAATCTTTTCTATTCTTTTTTGAGGTAATATTTGTGATTCTAATTTTTCTAATTTCCATGCTCCGGGTTTACCTTTTTTTGCAAATGGATAAGTATCTTCTTTTAAATGAACTGACATTGTTGTTTCGTCAAAGAATTTTTCTAATTCTAATTTATCTTGGGTTCTTTTTTCAATAAAAATTACTTCTATATCTAAGGCCTTTGCTGATTCTCCTTGAATTCTATCTGCAGTTATTAATGTCGCTGATTCTGTATAAGCTAAATCTCTAATTAAAGAATCTATTTCTCCAAAACTAGCATTCTTTATTTGTTCAATTTTTGGACGTTCACCAATAATTTTGATTGTTATTAATTCTTTTTTTGCAAGTCTTTGTAATTCTTGAATTTCTTCTAAGCCTATTATGCCTGTGTCCATACCTTTGTTTGCTTGATGTTCTAATTCAGCTAAAACAGCTTTAGAAATTAGAATTTGACCGGAGATTTTATGCTCTTGAATTAATTTAGAAATTGCTCGTTCTATAATAACAGATGTGTCTGGTACATATTTCATTGAAAATAATGTTATTTATAGGTTTTTATTTGTTTGGGTTAGAAAATATTATAAATGATTTTGTTGTATAGTTTTTATGGTTGTTTCATTAATTAGTTTTAAAGAAGTAATATTACCTTTATTATTGTCTATTGCTGGAATTGTAGTCTATTCTATCTTTGTATTTAATTTTTATAAGTTTTTAGCTTTAAAAAATATTTTTCATTTAGATTTAAGGCAATATAATGATTTTAAAAGTTTTTTAGGAGATGTTTATGAAGTATTTTTGTATTCTTTAGAGTATCTTTTGATTTTGCCATTTTTTATTTTTGTTTGGTTTATAATTGTTGTAATGATTTTAATATTCTTGAATAATAATAGTGGTCTTGAAATGATTTTATTATTGTCAATGGCTTTAGTTGCTTCAATAAGAATTTGTGCTTATTATAGTGAAAATCTTGCAAAAGATTTAGCAAAATTATTACCCTTTGCGTTATTAGCTATATTTTTATCTGATCCTATTTTTCCTTCTTTTTCATATTTCAGAGAAATAATATTGAGTTTGCCTAGTGAATCATCGACTATTTTCTATTATTTTATCTTTGTATTTCTATTGGAATTAATTTTAAGAATCACAACTTTTTTGAAGGATATGATTGTTGATGGCTATTATAAAGATGCTTAGAGTTTTCTAACAATTATCAAGAAAGCAGTATGACCTATCATTTGTGATTTAGGACGAACTTTTTTGCCTTCAATATGCCATTCTCTTTCAAGTAATTCTACAACTTTTTCTATATGATCTTGGCTTTTTGCACAGAATTCCATGACTTGGTGTATTGTTGGTAAGTAAATTATTATTGTTCCACCATTTTTTACACAATCAAAATTTATTCTCCAAGGTTCTGCAAGGTCTAATGTTAGAATATCAATATTTTTTTCATCAATTTTTTCGTATACATCTCCTTCTTTAATCTCAACATTTTTTAATCCTAAAAATTCAATATTTTGTTTTGCTATTTTCAAATGTTCTGGTTTTATTTCATAAGAGTATACTTTTTTTGCAAATTTTCCCATTGTTGCAGCTAATAATCCACAACCGGAACCAGCGTCTACTACGATTGAATTTTCATCAACTCCAGAATTTATTAGGATATAACCTAAGTCTTTTAGGGTGATTGTTGCTGGACCTCTTTTTATTTTTGCAAAGTTATCAATAAAATTAGCATTGAATATTTGGAATTCTTTTTCATTATGGGATTTAATTAGTCCTTGACCTTTTTTTAATTCTGATTCTTTGATAACTCCATCTTTTGTATGAAGATCTCCTTGAGTCCAGTAATATTTATTCTCATTTCTAATTAATACTTTGTTTATCATATATTTTTCAGTAGTTATTTAATATTTAAAGCTTACTCAACAGTTACTGCCTTTGCTAGGTTTCTAGGTTGGTCTATTTCTCGATTATTTAACTTGGCTATATAGTATGCGAAAAGTTGAATTGGGATTGCGTTAATTATTGGAGAAAATTCCCAGGAGGTTTTAGGGACTTGAATTATATGTGTACTAAGTTCTTTAATTTCATTATTTATTTCATCACATATACAGATTATTTTACCTTTCCTTGCTTTTACTTCATGCATGTTTGAAATAACTTTTTCATAAACATTGTCTTTTGTTAATATTACTATTACAGGTGTGGTTGAGTCAATTAATGCAATTGGGCCATGTTTCATTTCTCCTGCAGGATGGCCTTCAGCTGGATTGTAGGAAATTTCTTTTAATTTTAATGCTCCTTCTAATGCTACCGGATAATTAATATCTCTTCCTAGAAATAAAAAATATTTTGAATCTTTAAATTCTTCTGCAATCTTTAATATCTCTTGATGTTCTAAAAATTCTTTTACTTTATCAGGAAGTTTTTTTAGTTCTTCAATCATTTCTAATTTATAGTATGGGTTTTTGTTTAAGAATAGATTAAGTAGATTTAATGCAACAATTTGTGAAGTAAAAGCTTTTGTTGATGCTACACCAATTTCTGGTCCTGCGTGGAGATAAATTCCTTGATTACATTCCTTTGCTATCGATGATCCTGTAACGTTTACTATTCCTGCAATATTGCATCCTAATTTTTTACTTAATTTTATTGCTTCTAATGTATCTGCTGTTTCACCGGATTGGGATAATGCTATAATTAAATCTGAAGTGAATAACATTGGTTGACGATATCTGAATTCTGAAGCTTGTTCAACTATTACTGGAATATGGGATGTTTTTTCTATTAAATATTTACCAACTAATGCTGCATAGTAGCTTGTTCCGCAGGCAATTAATATTATTCTATTTGGATTATTGATTTTGATAGAGATATTTTCGATATGGTTTACCTTGCCTCTAAAACAATTCTGAATTGTTTCAGCTTGTTCATAAATCTCTTTTAGCATAAAATGTTCGAATCCTTGTTTTTGAATAGATTCAATTCCAAAAGGGATAGTTTCTATTTCTGATTGAGTATTAAAACCGTTGAAATCTTTAATTTTGTAGGAATTTTTTTCTATAATTGCCATTTGCTTTTCGTTAAGATATATTGCATCTTTTGTGTGTTCAATAAATGGTGAAGGATCACTACCGATAAATATTTCATTTGAATTGACGCCTAATACTAATGGTGAACCTTTTCTTGCACAAATCATTTGTTTATGGTCTTTATGGATTGCAACAATTCCGAATGCACCCTCGATTTTTGTTAGCATTTTTCTAAATGCATCTTCAAAATCTCCTTGGTAGAAATATTGAATTAATTGTGCGATTATTTCTGAATCTGTGTCGGATTCAAATTTAAAATTATATTTTTCTTTTAATTCTCTTTTTAGTTCACTATGATTTTCTATAATTCCATTATGAATAATTGCTATTGATTTATCCATGGATAAATGTGGGTGTGCATTAATATAATTTGGTTCTCCATGTGTTGCCCATCGAGTATGTCCAATTACAATGTTGGAATTTTTATCTGAGACTAATGATTTTAGTTCTTGTATTTTTCCTTTTGTTTTGATTATCTCTATAGTATTGTTATTAAGGAAAGCTATACCTGCTGAATCATAACCTCTATATTCTAGTCTTTTAAGACCTTCAAGAACAATTGGAATCCCATTTTTTTCTCCAAAATAAGCTGTAATCCCGCACATTTTTTATTCTATTAAAAAACTATTTTATATAACTTCTGAAACTTTAATCTAAAATAAAATAGGTGTTATGAATACTTCTATTAATCCTGCAATTAGTATTAATATTACTGAAAGAATAATCAAATCTGCTGAATCTTTTATAATTGTTTTGAAATGTTCTCCTTGAAAATTATGATTTATCATAGCGATAGAGATTAATCCTCCTGCAAGACCACCAACAAAGTATGCTAAGATTTCAAATAATCCGTGAGTCATATAACGCATAATTGCTAGTGAAAAAATTTGGAAATAGAGGCCTATTTTTATTAAACCTATTGTTGAAGCGTATTCGGCAATATTTGTTCTTACTAAGTTTCCTATTGCAGTACTAATCACAGAAGCATTCCAGGAAAGTATGAATAGAGCTCCTGTACCAAAGAAGAATGAAAATATAACACAAAGTGTTAATACTTTTAGATTATTGAAAATGATTGTTGTAAGGAATCCCCAATGTGTAATATCGCCTGTTGTTGATTCTATTCCTCCACTATTAATTGATTTTATTGTTGAAATTTGTGAAGAAAATATTTCAGTAGTTAAATCTGAAGGTAAGAAAATATACCATATTGCCATTGCAAATGTGAAACCTAAAAATAAATACATAAATATTTTTAGAGCATTAATGTGTGTTCTTGGTGACACTTCGTCATATTTTTCAAAGTAATCTTTTTTTGCTTCAAACTTAAGAGTTTTATAGATTAATGGTAATGATGCAAAAACCATAAAGAATACCATAACTAATGAAGCTTCTGATCTGAAAATCCAAATACTTATGAAAATTGAAACTGATGCATATAATAAGCCTAGAAAATCTGCTTCTTTAACTCCAATTATTGATTCTAAGACCATTCTTAGTATTGTGGATTGAGAATCTTATAAATGTTTCTAATATGATTTTCCAAAGTATGCATAATAATCTGTTTCTTTATTACAATGAAAACATTTGCCTTTTTGTTCTTAGCTCCGGACAGGACAAATGCCCGCGTAGCTTTTTTAAATTAAATTTACTTGATGAAAAGAATGACTTATATAATTAAACAAAATATTGTAGCTGAAGTTTTAGTTGAAAATATTATTTGGAATTCTTTTACTGAAAAGCAACTTGCTTCAATTAATAATTATTATATGACTTTATTCTTGCTTTCTCAAGGATTTTTAAATAAAGAAGTTCGTGAAAAATTGAATATTCCTCTTGATAGTGTTAGTGCTTGGAAAAATAATCATAGAATTCCTTATGCTATTAGAATTTTAGAAGAATTTGAAGAAAGATATTCTAAAAAATATATTGAAGAGGATTTATTGCTGTTGGCATATTTAGTTGGATATAATCTTGGAGATGGAAATATTTCTAGAAACTTTTGTAATACTTGGTTTTATGGGATTTACGAAGATCTTCATAGAATGAAAGAATTATTTGGGCTATTTGATGTTAAACCTGTTGTTTATAATTATAAAATTGATAATGGAAAGATGGCTGTTCATGATAGATTATTTTCGCGTTTGCTTTTTTGTTTTGGTGCTGTTTCTGGTGATAAAACTATTTCTTCTTTTGAAGTTCCAAGTTGGATTATGAATGCTGAAAGTGTAAATATAAAAATTAGATTTTTACAGGGGCTTTTTGATAGTGAATTAAGTTGTTTATCTGCAATTAGAGAGAATTCTTATACCCATTTAACGTTTTTTCAATCCAAAAGAATAGATTTAATTGATGATGGAATTAAATATTTAAATCAGATTAAATCTTTACTTTTAGAGTTCGGAATTACTACTTCAATTGTTAAAAAAGATAGAACTTATTTTAGAAATAGAGACTCAGCAACAATGCAAGAAATTTGTTTTTATATTCATAGTAATTCTATTAACTTAGATAAATTTGTTTCAAGAATAGGTTTCTTATATAATTCAAAGAGAAATTTTCTTATTAAAATAAATTCGGAGAATCTAACTAAGAATTCTAAAAAAGAATTAAATGCTTTAGAACTTTATCCACAGGTTTTAGAATTAAGAAAACATGGTTTTTCAGCATATAAGATTGCAAAATTAACTCATTTATCTATTGGTAAAGTTAAATATTGGACTTATAAAAATGGAAAACCTAGAGCTTTTTATTTTGCTAATAACTTCTAGCAATATAGACTATTTTAGTCGCTTTTTTACCACAAATTGGGCAATTACCTTCTGGTTTTTCAGTTTCATCTAATTTTGTTCCTCTCACATATGCTTGCACTTCTTTTTCTATCCATTCTGCACATTCTTTTCCATCATCTTCTACAGAACAAAATTCACATTTGACTATTTTTCCAGAATTTATTGCGGTTTTAATAGATTTTTTATCATTTGCAGTTACGATTGCATTATTGAATAATTTTTCTGCTTGTTCTATTAAATTCTTATCATATGTTGAGGAAATTTCTTTTATTGTTTTGATTAAATTATTCTGTTCTATTTTCTCTTTTTTTGAAATATCTCTTCTAAATATAACTAAGTTTTTTTCTTGGAGTTCTTTTTCTCCAAATTCGATTCTTATAGGAACTCCTTTCATTTCCCAGAAGTAAAATTTTTCTCCAGGATTTTTTTCTGAAGAATCAATTTCTACAGAATAATTTTCTTTTTCTAATTTTTCTTTTATTTTGTTTGCTTCTTTGATTAATTTTTTATTTGGTTTTATTATTGTAATTACAATTTCTATAGGTGCGATTTTCCATGGGAATCTTAATCCTTTATCATCTCCATGAACAATGACAACACTTGCAAAAATTCTTGATATTGCTGGACCATAACATGTAATCCAAGTATATTTATCTATTCCATCTTTGTCTTTATATTTTACATTGAATGCTTTTGGAAAACTTTGTTTTAGTAAATGTGTTGATGGTTGTTGAATTACTTTTCCATCTGGATTTAATACATCTGCTGCAAATGTTCTTTCTGCTCCAGGAAATTTATCCCAAGATGGTCTTTCAAAGAATATGAATGGTAATCCATAAATATCATGCAGTACTTCTTTTGTGGTTTCCATATCTTCATAAACTTGTTTCATTGCATCTTCTTTGGTTGCATGTGCGCAATGTGTTTCTATCCAATGAAATTCTCTTGATCTTAAGAAAGGTCTTGTAGCTTTTGTTTCATATCTGAATACTTGTGCTCTTTGATAAGTTTTGAAAGGTAAATCATTATATGATCTAATCCAAAGTGCAAACATTTGATAAAATGCAGTTTCTGAAGTTGGTCTTAAAGCTAATTTTTCTTCTAAAGGTTCATTATTTCCATGACTTGTAACCCAAAAAACTTCTGGAGTGAATCCTTCAATATGTTCAGATTCCATTTTAAAGTTCTTTTCTGGAATTAGTGTTGGATACCAATATGGCTTATGGCCTTTTTTTTGCAAAACTTTTTCCATGTATTTATACATTTTTTCCATACTTAGTACAGACCATGGTTGAAATACTATGAATCCTTTGACATTATATCTTAAATCTCCTAATTCAGCTTTTTGTATTACTTGAGTATACCATTCTGAGAAATCTTTATCTTTTTTTACTGTTATACCTAATTCTTCTGACATATGCTTAGTGATTTTTGGGTAATTTATTAATCTTTTGTTGGAATTCATTTAGAATTTTATTCTCTTTTGGGTATATTTTTTTTATTTCTTCATGAACTATTAATTCTGAAGCTATTGCCTCCTCGGCATCATTAATGGGTATTTTGTTCCAAATATGGAATAATTCATGTAATGTTATTGCTTCTAAGAAAATTTTTTGTTTTTCTTTGGAAAAATCATTGATTAATTTTTGAATAATTTCTTCACAATAATAGATTATATTCCCTCCTTTCATTTCAGCGACGAAACATGGTGTTAGATGTAAATGCTTTTTTAATTCCATTAAATCTAAAAGTTTTGAAAATCTTTGTTGTTCAATGAACATAATTACTGGTTGTTTGATTTCTTTTTTGAAGTTTAAGATGGTATCATTAATGATTAAAATCATATCACTTTGGTTCATTTTTTTATTGTTTGGGTTTGATTATTATATTATTTTTGTTGTCCTTTTTAAGTAAATACAAATAGAAAGGTTTATAAATCTGTTTTGGGAGTAATAATTTAGAAAAATGGTTAATTTAAAGACTATTGGAAAAAGAATTGGAAGAGGTGTTGTTTCTGTTGCACCATATGCTTTAGCTAATGCTGGAGCTGCTTTTGTAGCAGATTCTGGTATTGATTCTATCAATCAAGTTGTTGATTTGCCACAGGTTGTAGATGATACTTTATTTTATTCTAGTTTAGGATTGTTTAATTTGGGTGTTGTTTATCCTATTGCTACAGAAGGATTAGGAAATTTTGTTAGAAATATTTTTGGAAGAAATACTAATGTTATTGGTAGAAATAGATTAAAGGCTGGTTTATTAGCTGGTCTAACTGCTTTAGTGGTTTCTGGGGGCAGAGAAGCTTTTGAGAATATTGATGTGCCAAGTAATGAAGAACAGGTAATTCGTAATTTACAAGGAAATCCTGAATTAGAAGGTAGAATTCAAAATTATATTGATAATCTTAGAGGTAGAGGTTTAGCAAGAGCAAGGGGTGTTGAAGATTATTCTATTTATATGAAAGATTTGAAAAGTGATGAAATTTTTGTTGAAGTTAATTCTGATAGGCAACAAATGGGTGCTTCTACTTTGAAGTTGGCTGTGTTGGCTGCTGGGTTTGAAAGTATTCATGAAAGAAGATTAGTTTATACCTCTGAAATTAAAAGTGATATGGAAGCAATGATTTGTAGAAGTAATAATAATGCTACTAATAGAATGATTAATAGGGTTGGTTTAGATGATATTAATAATTTTGTAAAGGAACAAGGTTTGTATCAAACTGTTGTTCATTCAATTCCTGCTGGGGGTAGAACTTTAGATAATAAAACTTCTGCTAAGGATTTAGGGAATTTATTAGAAAGTATTTACGAAGGAAGATTACATGGTTCGGATGAGATGAAAAGAATTTTAGCTATGGATTGTTCTGGACATAGTGATAGACTTGTAGATAACACTTGTATTCCAATTAAACAAGCTGATTTACGTAAGACTGGTGGATTTGTAGATGAAGTTTATGGAAAGACTGGGACAACTTATGGTGTTAATGCTAATGCAGGTGTAGTTGAAGCTGAATTTTTAGGTA
>JAGWAA010000015.1 GCA_018302165.1 Candidatus Woesearchaeota archaeon | reverse complement strand
ATTGCATTAGTTGGATACTTATTTAACAATCAAATATCTTCCTTATTTACAAATACAAAAGCAGTTGGAATTTCATTATTAATAACAGGATTATTATTAATATTAACTAAATTTTCACAAGGAAAAAAAGAAATTTCATTAAAAGATTCAATTATTATCGGACTCTCACAAGCACTTGCAATAATCCCTGGAATTTCAAGGTCCGGTGCAACAATATCAACAGGATTATTATTAGGTTTAGATAAAAAACAATTAATAACATTTTCATTTTTATTAGTTATACCAGCAATAATTGGCGCAACAATCCTAGAATTTAATCCAAGTTCATTTGAAATTACATACATATATGGATTCATAGCTTCATTCATAATCGGATACATCACATTAAAACTTCTAACAATATTAATTGAAAAAAATTATTTTCATTACTTCGCATATTACTGCTGGCTTGTTGGAATATTGCTTCTCATATATTAATTTCTTTTTTTATTTTTTAACTTTTTCTTAACAAACTTCCTAATCTTAGAAACTTTTTTTATAACTTTTTTATTTGATTTCACAACAACTTTTTTCTCTTTCAATAACACTGCCATATTAACTCTTGGAACTTTAACCAAAACCATATCTATATGCATATATTAATCAATTATAAAAACATTCCTTTACTACATCATAGTAATCCCAAGCTAATAAACGACTACTCCAAACCCAACAGAATTATTATCATCATTATTCAATTGTGAGCTTCTATAATAACACATTAATTCTCCATAAATGCAACCTAAATTTTTAATTAACTCCAATCCAACAACAACACAATTTTTTCCAATAATTGGAATTCTATTTTTTTGTACAAATTTCAAATAATTTTCAGTCTCAAAATTAATCATATTTTTTATCAAAATCATATCTTGTTTTGAAATATTTTCTTCAATGTTTTCCATAAAAGGCAAATACATGTAATTTAATCCATAAGGACTCATTTCAGAAGCAATAATCACAACAATATCTTTTTTCAAATTCAAAATTTCTTCTATTAATTTTTCATAATTATTCAAATTAGGCACAATAATAGGTAAAATTTTCAAATCATTAATTCTATCTTTAGCAGAATACATTAACATAGGTAATTGTGTCTCGAGTGCAAATTCCTGCAAATCACTAGTAAAAGAAACTAACCCCAAATCAACTAAATTTCTCGCAAATTCCAAATCTACTTTACAAGTTCCAAATGGCATTTGAAAATCATCAAATACAGTAACATAATTAACATAAGTTCCTTTAGTATCTGGTACTAAAATCACATAAGTTTCTGGGAAATAACTTTCCGCTAAAATCTTATATGCCCAAGCCATCGCAGAACCAGAATAAGTATATTGTGAATAAGGAACAATAACTCCATAAACACGATTTTCTCCTCTTTTCGAAGGCAAATTCCCAGGTCCAAACTCTCCCTTAAATAAATATTCAATTTGTTCATTTAATTGTTCAGAATCTCGTTTATACAAAATTCCATCAAAAAAACTTTTTATCATAAGATTTTACAAAGGATTTGATTTAAAAATATTATTATAATACTTAGCTTAACTAAAAGAATATAAATAATTAAACCTTAAAAATAAAAATGGGAATCATCAAAACAACAATAAAACTGATTTTATCAATAGTATTTGATGTAACAGACTTTTTTATTGGTAGAATTCCAGTATTTGGTACAATTTTTGATATCTTCGGAGGTATTTTAGCAATATTTCTTTGGGGTAGTAGTGGTGCAATACAATTTTGGGAAGTGATTGATATTACTGATCAATTTGATGGCTTTATACCGACTGTAACCATCATTGGAATTGCAAGTTTAATCTTCAATTGGTAGAACTTTAAAAAAGTAAACGATTGGCGTCACTACTCAGTTAAAACAACCGAAAGATTTATATAGGAGTTTACTTCTAAATACAATATCACCTCTTTTTCCCCAGGAAGGTACTCTCCGGAGTATCTTCCTAGGGTTTAATAATTTCAAAATGTCACATATAATAAATTTAGAAGTACTTACATATTTTATTAATGAAGGTTGCTTTCGTATACCAAAAGGATTATTAAAATTTATTCTTGAAGGAAATGAAATTGTTTCAGAGAATATTACTATTAAATTACGGTTAGGAAGAGATTATGCAGGTGCCCATGATAGTTCTGAACTAAGTAAATTAGAACCAGAAGATATGTATCCAGTATTAATTAAAAGAGAAGGTATGTATAGAGATCACAATAATTATGTTTATTCACGAGATGGTAAATTTATTGACAGAATAATTCTATAAACTAAAATAAGATTAAAAAAATAAATTATTTATTAAAAACAGTATAACCACACTTACCACAAGTTTGTCTATCCTTGTGCTTAGCTAAAAAAGTTCCAGGTCCACATTTAGGACAATAACCTTCCCCAGTTCCATTCTTATATCTTTTATATTTCTGACTAGGAATTTTATTTTTGATTTTTTTTGCTGCCATTTTTACTCCACCTTAGCTGCTTTAGCTTTTTCTTCAGCTGCTTTTTTATCAGCATCAATTTGTTTTCTTTCAACTTTCTTTAATTTTTCTAATCTCATAAGCTCTTCTCTTTTCTTATAAACATGTGCAATAACTTTTACTTCTGTAAAACCATATCTTTGATAAACATGTCTTATTGCAACTAAATCTTTACTCAATTTTAATTTTGAAGCTAAAACTTCTTTTAATTTCAAAATAGACGGCGTTGCTCCACCATCAAATTTAACGATCCCAATAATTCTTTGTCTACCCAATAATGGCACATCAACTTGTTTTTGTATTTCAATTTCCATTTTATCTCACCTTAACAGCATATTCTCCCTTTGATTTTAATCCCACTTTTTTTGCAATCTCTGATTTCTCAGCATCTAATATAATCATTCTTCCTTTCCAAGTTTCAGCAAAATTAGAACTTTTGCATAAAGGACATTCTGATCCTTCTACAAATAATCTACATTTCTTACAAACTTTTTTCATTCTTTTTTACCTTTCTTTTCTTTTTTCAACTCTTCATCAACCCAACTCAAAGCACCAAGTCTATGTTGTCTCATAGTTAAACCAATCTTTGGACTAGAAACATCTTTGTAACTAACAGCAATAATTCTTGCTCTACATAAATCACTAACTTTCAAATTTCTTTTGGATTCTTTTCCAGTTAAAACATTACTCTTTGCAAAACTTACAAAATCATCCATAGTTTGTGAAACATGAATCATTCCATCCATAGGTCCAATATTAATAAAAGCACCAAAATCAGTTATATCCGAAATTTTTCCTAAAACAACTTCTCCAACTTCAGGTTTAAAACTCAAAATAGAAAATTCAGTATCATAATAAGCAGCTCCATCTCCAGAGATAATTACTCCCTCACCTATTTTATTCACAGAAGCAATACCTAAAACTACACCTAATTCTTTAGAAATATATCCCTCAAATCTTTCTTTTAATGAAGCTCTAACAGATTCTTCATTTGAACCTGCGAACAATCTTGGATCAACACGAACATGTCCTTTGACTTTGATTTTATAGTACATTTTTCACTCCAACATCACAAGCTTTTTCTGCCTGATGTTCAAAATCTTAATATTTTTTTTTCTTAATCTTTTTTTCAGTTCTGAATCTTCAGTTGCTATAATATAACCATTTAATGCAACCAAAGCATCATCAACATGCTCTATCTCATTTTTCAAAACCTTGATTTTATGGCTCTGGACAAGCTTTAAAGCATATTTCGCGGCTTGTTTCCTTGAAAGTGAGGAACTATTTATAAGCCTTTCTAATTCATTTATCGTCCCATTAAGCACAAATAATTCATACTTAAAATCACATGCATTAAAGATACCTTCAATGATATCAACTTTCAATTCAAATGATGCAATTAAAAAACTTGTATCTAATACTATTTTTTCCACAAATATAATTCAACAAAACTTCTTTTTAAACCTTTCCTTATAGAATTTTCATAAAAAACTAAAACACGTTTTAACGAGCTATAACCCCCAAATATTGCACTTTTACAGAGGGAAAAGGTTATAAATCATCTAACCAAAAAAATACTATATTTTAACAAAAAAATGGAAGATTACAAAGCAATAAATATTCAAGTTCTAAAAGGCCTTGAAGCAGTTAGAAAAAGACCTTCAATGTACATTGGTGATACAGGTGTCAGAGGTCTTCACCACTTAGTTTACGAAGTAATTGATAATTCCATTGATGAAGCACTTGCAGGATTTTGTGATGACATCCAAGTAATTATTCATGAAGATAATTCTATAACTGTAAAAGATAATGGTAGAGGAATCCCAGTTGATATTCACCCTGAAGAAAAACGACCAGCTGTAGAAGTTGTTTTGACAATCTTACATGCAGGAGGAAAATTCGATAAATCTTCTTACAAAGTTTCTGGAGGATTACACGGAGTTGGGGTTTCTTGTGTTAATGCTTTATCAAAAAAATTAATTGTTATAATCCAAAAAGATGGAAAAAAATATATTCAAGAATATCAAAAAGGAATCCCAGTAACAGAATTAAAAATTCTCGGAGAAACATCTGAAAGAGGAACTGAAATTCATTTCTATCCTGATGAAGAAATTTTTAACGAAACACAAGTATACCAATATGAAATTCTTGCAAGAAGAATAAGAGAACTTGCTTTCTTAAACAAAGGAATAAAAATTAATCTTAAAGATGAACGAGATGGAAAAGAAGAATTATTCCAATTTAATGGTGGGATTTTAGAATTTGTTACATATTTAAACAAAAATAAAGAAATTTTACATGAACCAATTTATTTAGAAAAAGAAGAAGATAAAATTATAGTAGAAATTGCATTACAATACAATGATAGTTTCAATGAAAATACTTTCTCATATGTAAATAACATAAATACCATTGAAGGAGGAACACATTTAGTTGGTTTTTACAATGGATTAACAAAAGTAATAAATGATTATATCGAAAAAAATTTCAAAAATGAAGAAAAACTAACTTCAAATGATATCAAAGAAGGTTTGACTGCAATTATTTCAACAAAAGTACCAAATCCCCAATTTGAAGGTCAAACAAAAACAAAACTTGGTAATAGTGAAGTTAGAACAATTGTTTACAAAATTACTTTTGAAGCACTTTCAACTTATTTAGAAGAAAATCCTACAATCGCAAAAAAGATTTTAGAAAAAGCAATGCTTGCAGCAAAAGCTAGAGAAGCTGCAAGAAAAGCAAAAGATCTTGCAAGAAGAAAAGGAGCATTATCCTCATCTTCACTTCCAGGAAAATTAGCAGATTGTCAAGAAAGAGATCCTGCAAAATGTGAACTATTCCTCGTCGAGGGAGATTCAGCAGGGGGCTCAGCAAAATCTGGCAGAACAAGAACAACTCAAGCAATTTTACCATTGAGAGGAAAAATCCTCAACGTAGAAAAAGCAAGAATCGACAAAATATTTGCTAACAATGAAATCACAACTTTAATTTCAGCAATTGGAGCAGGGATTGGAGATGAATTTGATATTACAAAATTAAGATACAACCGAATCATAATCATGACTGATGCAGATATTGATGGATCTCACATTTCATGTTTACTATTAACATTCTTCTATAGATTTATGAAACCATTAGTAGAACAAGGTCACATATACATTGCAATGCCTCCATTATATAAAGTTTCTAAGGGCAAAGAAAAAATTTACTTAATGAATGATCAAGAATTAAATGAAACCATACAAAAACTTGGAAAAGACATTAACATCCAACGTTACAAAGGTTTAGGAGAAATGAACCCAGATCAATTATGGGAAACAACTCTAGATCCAGAATCAAGACATATGAAACAAGTAATAGTTGAAGATGCAGTTGCAGCTGATGCAATGTTCACAGTTTTAATGGGCGACCAAGTTGATCCACGTAGAGAATTCATCTTCGCAAATTCAAGTTTAGTTAAAAATTTAGACATTTAAAATGGAAACTATTCATAAAAAAATAATTGAACAAGAGATGAAAGAATCATACTTAGATTATTCTATGTCAGTTATTGTTGGTAGAGCATTACCAGATGTTCGTGACGGATTAAAACCAGTTCATAGAAGAGTTCTTTATGCAATGAATGATCTAGGAATGGCCCATAATAAACCCTTCAAAAAATCTGCAAGAATTGTAGGGGATGTTTTAGGTAAGTATCACCCACACGGTGACACAGCAGTATACGATACATTAGTCAGAATGGCACAAGATTTTTCATTAAGATACCCATTAATTAAAGGTCAAGGTAACTTCGGAAATGTTGATGGAGATTCAGCAGCTTCAATGAGATATACAGAAGCAAAACTCTCAAAAATTTCTGAAGAACTTCTATTCGATTTAAACAAAGAAACTGTTGAAATGCAAGATAACTTTGATGGTTCATTAAAAGAACCAACAGTATTACCAGCAAAATTACCAAATTTATTAATCAATGGTTCAACAGGAATCGCAGTTGGAATGGCAACAAACATTCCCCCACACAACTTAAAAGAAACTTGCAATGCAATTATTGAATTAATTAACAATCCAGAAGCAACAATATTAGAATTAATGCAACATATCAAAGGTCCAGATTTTCCAACAGGAGGAATAATCTGCGGCAAAGTTGGAATCGCTTCCGCATTTAACACAGGAAGAGGCAAAGTTACAGTCAGAGCAAGATCAGAAATTGAACAAAAGAAAGATCGTCAATCATTAATAATCACAGAAATTCCTTATCAAGTTAACAAATCAGTATTAATTGAAAATATTGCCCACTTAGTCAACGAAAAAATCATCGAAGGTATTTCTGACATTAGAGATGAATCTGATAGAGATGGAATGCGTATTGTAATTGAACTTAAAAAAGGCAATGATGCAAATTTAGTTCTAAACCAGTTATATAAACATACTCAATTAGAAACAACTTTC
Organism: Candidatus Woesearchaeota archaeon; assembly: GCA_018302165.1. Classification (GTDB taxonomy): domain Archaea; phylum Nanobdellota; class Nanobdellia; order SCGC-AAA011-G17; family GW2011-AR17; genus JAGVZZ01. Next base: position 3,015 of record JAGWAA010000015.1, on the reverse strand, counting down.
GGAATAATTTTCTTAGCATTAGATCACAACAAACCTAAAGTTATGAATTTAACAGAAATGCTTAATCACTACATAGTTCACAGAAAAGAAGTAATCACTAAAAGAACAAAATTCGATTTGAACAAAGCCGAACAACGTGCTCACATTTTAGAAGGATTACAAATTGCATTAAGCAATATTGATGCAGTTGTAAAAGGAATCAAAGCCTCAAAGACTATTGAATCCGCAAGAAAGTTTTTATCTAGTTCATTTAATCTTTCAGAAATACAATGCAACGCAATATTAGATTTAAAATTACAAAAATTAACATCCTTAGAAACTGAAAAATTAATAGAAGAACTAAAGAAAACCCTAGAATTAATCACAGAATTAAACATAATATTAAATTCTGAACAAAAAATTTTAGATATTATTAAATCCGATTTACACGAATTAATAGAAAATTATGGTGACGAAAGAAAAACTGAAATCCAAGAAAATACAGAAGAATTAGAGATTGAAGATTTAATTCCAAATGAAAATGTTTCAATCATATTAACAAGAACAGGTTACATCAAAAGAATGCCTATTGAAGAATATAAAATTCAAAGAAGAGGTGGTGTTGGAGTAAAAGGTACAGAAAAGAAAGAAGAAGACGATATTGAATCCATTATTACTGCATCTACACATAATTATTTGCTATGTTTTAGTTCTAGTGGTCAGGTATACTGGTTAAAAGTTTATAAAATCCCAGAATCTGGAAAATATTCCAAAGGAAAAGCAATAATTAATCTATTAAATCTTAAACCTAATGATAGAATTTCCACAATAATCCCAATCAAAGAATTTACAGAAAATCATTTCTTATTAATGTGTACAAAGAAAGGTTTACTCAAAAAAACTCTTTTAACAGAATATTCAAATCCAAGAAAAGGTGGAATTGTTGGAATAAAATTAAAAGATGAAGATGAACTTGTTACAGTAAAATTAACTCCAGGAACATTAAGATTTATAATTGGAACAAAAAATGGTAGTGCAGTACGCTTTGATGAAAAAAATGTTAGAGATGTAGGAAGAAATTCTCAAGGAGTTAAAGGTATTACTTTAGAGAAAAATGATGAAGTTATTGGAATGGAAGTCGCAATTGAACGAGGCCAATTACTAACAGTTACTGAAAATGGTTTTGGTAAACGAACAGACATCCCAGAATACAGATTAATAAACAGAGGTGGAAAAGGAGTAATTAATATCCAAACCACAGATAGAAATGGCCAAGTTGTTGCAATAAAAGCGGTTAAAGATGATGATGAGATTATAGTCGCATCAAAAAATGGAATTGTAATTAGAATACAAGTTAATGATATTGCAAAAATAAGTAGAAACACTCAAGGTGTTAGAATTATGAAATTAAAAGAAAGCGATAAAGTATCAACTGTAGAAAGAGTAAAATATACTAATGGCCATAAACCAGAAGAACAACCAGAAGAAAGTAATGAAGAAAATGAACAACCAGATAACACCACAGAAACTCAGTAAATATTTTGAAGTTACAAAAAAAGCATTTGAACTAGCTAATGATTCTAAAAATAAATTAAACTTGAAAACAGAAAGAGCAGATTTTATTGATATGATTGAACGTTATATTAAAGATGCCGAACACTTTGAAAAGAAAGGTGAAATTGTTGATGCATTTGCAGCATTAAATTATGCTCATGGATGGTTAGATGCAGGAGCAAGATTAGGCTTATTTGATGTTCATGATTCTAAATTATTTACTGTTGACTAAAAAAATCCAAAACCCATATAAATAAAAGCACCATTCAAAATATATGCAAACAATAGTAATATCTCTTGGAGGTTCAATAATTGTCCAAGAAAAGATTAACTATAAATTTCTTAATGAATTCAAGAGAATAATTTTAAAACATAAAGAATACAAATTTATAATCGTAACTGGTGGTGGAAAAACTGCTCGTACATATATTGAAGCCGCAAGAAAAGAGAAATTATCTGAAGAAGAAATTTCATTCCTAGGTATATTAACTACAAGATTAAATGCGAATTTAATTGCAGATATTTTTAATCAGTCTAGAGTTCCAGAAACTCACCAAGAGATTAATAACATTAAAGAAAAAATCATTGTCTGTGGCGCATTAGGCAATAAATCTAAAATGACTTCTGATACAAATGCAGCACAAATAGCTAAAGATAAAAAAGCAAAGTTTTTCATTAATATGACTAATGTTCCAGGACTATTCACAGATGATCCAAAAACTCATAAGAATGCTTCATTAATTCCATTCATTACTCACAAAGACTTTAATAATAAGATTCAAAAAATAAAATTCAAAGCAGGTCAGCATTTTATTTTAGACCAAAAAGCTTCAGAGATAATTAAAAGAAATAATATTACAACAATAATAATTGAAGGAAATAATCAACTAGAGAATATCTTAAATAACAAAAAATTTATTGGAACAATTATTTCTTAGCTCTTTTCTTAACTCTTTTATTTGCTTTTTCATGTTTCCATTCAAAATAACCAACAATCAATAAAATCATTAACATAATAACACCTAAAGCAACAGCAATATAATTTCTTTCTATCTCACTTCCAACATCAGGAGCCCTAAAAATAGTTTCATCTTCCATAGAACTAAAATAAATTTCATCACATTGAGTTTGAGTAGCACATACTCCATAATCCTGTTCAAATAATGGACAACATTCAGAATATTGACAATCAAGATCTTCAGTACACATACTTCCAGAATCAATAACAACAAAACCTGTTATACCATAACCAATAAAAAATATAGCTGCTAAGGCTAAAATTAATGTCGCTGTCTTTTGCATCATATAATATTTAATAGTCACAAATCTTTTTAAACTTTTCTAAAAAGGTTTTAGAATAGCCAATTTTCTTGACTTAGAATTTCTAAATGCTAAACTTTGATTCAAAAAACAACCATCTTCTTCAGCAATTTTATAATCTATTGAAGACCTATCTTCAACAAAACCAAAACTTCTATGATC